>DASYFU010000285.1:0-3625 GCA_036498225.1 Gaiellaceae bacterium
GCGACGGCGCGCACCTCCTCTTCGGTGCGGCCCGTCACGACGACGTCCATCCCGGCATGCGCAAGCTCGCGCGCGATGTTCGCGCCGATTCCGCGCCCGCCGCCGGTCACGAGGGCCGTTCCACGCAGCTCAGCTGACAGCATCGGCGATCTCCTCCAGTGATTCGGGGTTTTCGAGCGTGGACAGGTCGCCGGGATCCTCGCCGAGCACCTGCGCACGCACGGCGCGGCGGACGATCTTCGCCGAGCGCGTCTTCGGGAGCGCGGACACCCAGACGATCCGGTCCGGCTTGAACGCGTTGCCGAGCGCGTCCGTGACCGCGCCCGCGACCCGCGCGTCGTCCTGGTCCGCGCCACTCGGCACGCAGAAGATCCAGGCAACCTCGCCCTTCACCTCGTGCGGGACGCCGACCGCGGCAGCCTCGGCGACGAGACCGCTCCCGATCGCGGCCGACTCGAGCTCGGCCGGGCCGATGCGCTTGCCGGCGATGTTCAGCGTGTCGTCGCTGCGGCCGTGCAGGAACCAGTAGCCGTCCTCGTCGACCGACGCCCAGTCGCCGTGCGTCCAGACGCCGGGGAAGCGGCGCCAGTACGTCTCGAGATAGCGCGCGTCGTCGCCCCAGATCCCGCGCGTCATGCCGGGCCACGGGCGCCGGCAGACGAGCTCGCCGACCTCGCCGCGCACGGAGTTGCCCTGCGTGTCCACGACGTCCATGTCCTCGCCGAGCGCGGGGAAGCCGACCGACACGGCCTTGACCGGCTCGGTGACGATCGTCGTCAGGAAGCACGCGCCCACCTCGGTGCCGCCGGAGCAGTTGACGATCGGTACGCGCGAGCCGCCGACCTTCTCGGACAGCCAGCGATACGGGTCCGGGTTCCACGGCTCGCCCGTCGTGCAGATCGCGCGCAGCGAGGAGAGATCCGTCTGCGGCTCGCCCTTGGCAATGAGCGCGCGCACGAGCGTCGGCGAGACGCCGAGCATCGAGATGCGCTCCGACTCGACCAGGCGCCAGAGCCGGTCGTCGGGCCAGTCGGGCGCGCCTTCGGCGAACACGATCGTCGCGCCCGCGGCGCTACCGCCGACGACGGTCCACGGCCCCATGATCCAGCCCATGTCGGTGGCGAAATGGATTCGCTCGCCCGGCTTGACGTCCGTCTGGTACACGGTCTCGCGCGCGATCGAGACGAGGAATCCGCCCTGCACGTGCAGGGCGCCCTTCGGCTTCCCGGTCGTGCCCGACGTGTACGCGAGCAGGTACGGCGCCTCGCTGTCCACCTCGAGCGGCGGCAGTGTCCCCGGCTGGCGCGTGACGAGCTCCGGCCAGGAGCGCGCCCCGCGGTTCCATTCGAGGACGGTGTGGTCGCCCGTCTCGTCGAGCGTTGCCCGCATCTCGACGCGCTTGCCGCGGCGCAGCGACCAGTCGGCGCAGATCACGACCTTCGCCCGAGAGTCGTCGAGCCGCGACGCGATCGCGGGAGCGGCGAAGCCGGAGAAGATCGGCACCTGCACCGCGCCGATATGCGCGCAGGCGTGCGACGCGATCGCAACCGCGGGACACATCGGCATGAAGATCGCGACGCGGTCGCCGGCCTCGACTCCGAGCTCGACGAGCGCCTCCGCGAGCTGCGTCACCTGGCGCGATGCCTCCGCCCACGTGAGCGAGTCGCGTTCGCCGTCCTCGTACAGGCCCACGAGCGCCTCCGAATCCGACGCTCGGCTGTGCACGCAGACGCGCGCGACGTTCAGCTGTCCGCCGACGAACCATCGCGCCCACTCCGGCCCGCGCGAGGCGTCCACGACCGCGTCCCACGGTGTCGAAAACTCGATGCCCAGATCGTCTATGAGCGTGGGCCAAAAGCGATCCGGTTCCTCGAGCGAGATGTGGTGGAGGTGGGCGTACCCGTCCGCGTCCAGCCGCCGCGCGAGGCGAGTCAGATTCGCCTGCTCGACACGCTCCGGCGTGGGCTCCCAGATGAAGTCGCTCATGCTAGTCTCTACTAACTTAGTGGACGCTAACCAGGGAAGGTGAAGGCTTGAAGGCTCGCATATTCGCGGACGAGAACAAGAAGTGGTGGACGTTGGCGGCCGTTTCGTTCGGCCTGTTCATGATCATGCTCGACAACACGATCGTGAACGTGGCGCTGCCCACGATCCAGAAGTCGCTGCATCTCCAGGTTTCCGAGCTCGAGTGGGTGGTCGCGGGCTACGCGCTCACGTTCGGCGCGCTCATGCTCACGGGCGGAAAGCTCGCCGACCTCTACGGGCGCCGGTTCATCTTCGTCGTCGGGCTCGTCATCTTCACGCTCTCGTCGCTCGCCTGCGGTCTCGCGGGCGGCGCGAGCGTGCTCATCGCCGCACGCGTCGTCCAGGGCGTGGGCGCAGCGTTGATGAACCCGTCGACGCTCTCGATCATCACCGTCACGTTCCCGCCCAAGCAGCGCGGGACGGCGATCGGCATCTGGGCCGGCGTGTCCGCACTCGCGCTCGCCATCGGCCCGCTCGCCGGCGGCCTCATCACCGAGCACATCAACTGGAACTGGATCTTCTACATCAACGTCCCGATCGGGGCGCTCGCGATCCTGGCGGCGTTCGCGTTCATCGACGAGTCGCGCGACACCTCGCAGGAGCAGCGACCCGATCTCGCGGGGCAGATCACGTCTGCCCTCGGGCTGTTCGCGCTCAGCTACGGCCTCATCGAGGCGAATACGTACGGCTGGACGTCGGGACGCATTCTCGGAGCGTTCGCGATCGCGGCCGTGTCGATCGTCGCGTTCGTGCTGTTCGAGATGCATCAGCGGCTGCCGATGCTGGACCTGAGCCTCTTCCGCAATCGCGGCTTCGCCGGCGCGAACACCGTGATGCTGCTCGTCGGCCTCGCCATGTTCGGCGTCTTCTTCTACGTCTCGCTCTACGTCCAGCAGGTTCTCGGCTACTCGCCCGTCCAGGCGGGCGCCGCGTTCCTGCCGTGGACGCTGCTGATCATCCTGCTCGCGCCGCAGGCGGGACGGCTCTCGGATCGCTTCGGCCCGAGGCCGTTCGTTACGTCCGGCCTGCTGATCGTGGCGGGCTCGCTCTTCATCTTCTCGCGCCTGGGCGTGCACGAGACGTTCTGGAGCTTGCTCCCCGCGATGATCCTCGGCGGCATCGGCATGTCTGCCGCGATGGCGCCGACCACGGCGGCTGCGATGGCGTCGGTGAGGCCGGACAAGGCCGGCGTCGGATCCGCCGTGCTGAACAGCATGCGCCAGGTCGGCGGCTCGCTGGGGATCGCCGTGATGGGGGCGATCGTCGCCGCGAGCCTCCCGAGCTCGGCCAGGCCCGGCCTGCACGCCGACCCGGCCGCCTTCCTGCGCGGCTTCCACCACGCCCTCGAGGTGGCGACGCTGATCGCGCTCGCCGGGGCGGCGATCGGCGTGCTCACGCTACGCAAGGTCCACCACCCCGAGGCCCAGCCGTCGCCGGAAGGCGAGCAGTCGGAGGGCAAGCGCGTCTCGGTGCTCGCCGAGGCCTGATGAGCGAGCTCCCGACAGCCACCCGCCCCCGCCTAAGCGCCGTCGCGCGCCGGCAGGCCGTGCTCGAGGCGGCCTGCCAGGCGTTCTTCAAGAAGAGCTACCGGGGTGCCACG
>DASYFU010000286.1:0-5748 GCA_036498225.1 Gaiellaceae bacterium
AGGACGACGAGATCCGCCGCGCGGCCGGGCAACAACGTCCCGCGCACGCGCTCGTCGTGCGAGAGCCACGCGGGCGCGACGCAGGTCGCGTGCAGCGCCTCCTCGAGCGTCAGGCGCTCGTCCTCGCGCCAGTGCCGCTCGACCGCTGCGACGACGCCCGCCCACGGGTCGAGCTCCTCGACCGGCGCGTCCGAGCCGTTCGCGAGCAGCGCGCCCCAGTGGAGGAGCGACCGGTACGAGTAGACGCCGTCGAGCTTGTCCGGCCAGAAGCGCTTCGCCAGCTGTTCGTCCGACGGCGCGTGCGTGAACTGCACCGACGCCGCCACACCGATCTTCCCGAAGCGTGCGACGTCCTCGGGCGCGAGACACTGCGCATGCTCGATCCGCTGCCGCAGACCGCGCGGCTCCCACACGTCGCGCGTCGACTCGAACGCGTCGAGCGCCTCGCGGTTCGCGCGGTCGCCGATCGCGTGCACGCCGACGGGCCAGCCCGCCTCCGCGCCTGCGCGCACGATCTCGGCCAGCTCCTCGCCGCTCGTGATGCGGACGCCGCTGCCGTCGAGCATCCACGCCGTCTGCGACCCGAGTGTCCCGTCCATGAACACCTTCAGGTAGCCGATGCGCAGGAGCGGCGACCCGAAGCCGCTGCGCAACGACAGATCACGGAGTTCGGGCAGCTGCGTCGCGGGAACGGACTGCCACACGCGGAGCTGTGGCTCGAGTCGCTGCCACAGGCCCGCGGCGCCGAGCCAGCCGTCCTTGTCGTGCACGCACGTGACGCCGCGCGCGTGCACGACCTTGACGCCCGCGCGCATCGCGTCCAGGTACTCGTCGGCTGGAACCGTCAGGTGCCGGTCCTTGAAGTGCCACGCGGACTCTTCCCTCAGCACCCCGGTGGGATCGCCGTTCGCGTCGCGCTCGACCACGCCGCCCTCGACGTCGAGGTCGCCGCCGGCGAGCGCGAGCGCCGCCGAGTTGAGCCAGAGCGAGTGGTAGTCCTTCGACCACATCGCCATCGGCTCGCTCGAGATCGCGTCCAGCGCCTGCCGGGTCGGCGGCCCGTCAGGCCACTCCGCATCCCGCCATCCGTACCCGCGCCGCCATCCGCTCGACCGGATCCGGTCGAGCGCCTCCGCGAGCGATGCGCAGCCGTCGAGCTTCGCCTGGTGCTGCGCGAGCGCCCAGGTCGGGAAGTGCACGTGCGAGTCGGTGAAGCCGGGAAGGACGCAACGTCCGCCGAGGTCGACGACCTCGGGGGACGCGAGCGCGGTCTCGTGTGTCCCGACGCCGCCTGCGATGAGATTGCCCGCGACTGCGAGCGAGCGCGCGAGCGGCAGCGACGGGTCGAGTGTGCGGATCACGCCGTTTTCGAGGATCATCCCGCTGAGGTAATCACAACCGGGAGGGGGTTTCGTTGTCGAAGAGACTGATCGTCGGGTGCATCGCTGCGGTTGCACTCGTAGCGGCCGGTTCGGCGCTTGCGATCACCGGCGGCCAGCGGGACGGGAACGGACATCCGAACGTCGGCGCGATGATGGCCTACTGGGATCCGACGACGCCGAACACGCTCCAGGAGCTGTGCAGCGGAACGCTCGTCGCTCCGCAGGTGTTCCTAACGGCGGCGCACTGCACGGACTATCTGCTGAACACGCTCGGCATCACCGACGTCTGGGTGACGTTCAACACGAACAGCGCGGTCGGGCCGTATATCCACGGTCGCATGGTCCAGGACCCGGCGTTCAACAACGACAAGCCGACATCAGACCCGAACGACATCGCAGTGATCCTGCTCGACAAGGTTCCCAAGGGGATCACCCCGGCGAAGCTGCCGCCGGTCGGACTGTTCGACGCGATGAAGGCGAACGGAACGCTCACGCAGTCGTCCACGTTTACCGCGGTCGGCTACGGCGACGGCGAGCGGCAGCACACGTCCGGCAGCGGGACGCCGACGTTCTACTTCGACGGCTACCGCTGGGTCGCGACGTCGTTCTTCAATTCGCTCCAGAACAACTGGCTGCGACTGACGCAGAACCAGTCCGTGGGCGCGGGTGGCACCTGCTTCGGCGACTCCGGCGGCCCGGACTTCCTCGGCGCGTCGCAGACGATCGCAGGCACCACCATTACTGGTGACACCGCGTGCGCGTCGACGAACGTCGACCTCCGCATGGACACGCAGAGCGCGCAGGACTTCCTCGCGCAATTCGGCGTGCCGCGCGGTTGAGGGACAGGAGAGGCGGCGCCCGCGCAGACGGGCGCCGCCGCCTGACATGATTCGGCCGTGCTCGACCACGTCGGCCTGAACGTTCGCGACTACCAGGCGAGCCGCGCGTTCTACGAGGGGCTTCTCGCGCCGCTCGGCTGGACGATCGTCGCGGAGTGGCCCGAGCATGCCGTGGTCGGGTTCGGCCCCGAGGGGGGCGGCAAGTTATGGCTCCACGTGCGAGAGCCGTACACCGCGGGCGCGCACGTCGCGTTCACATGCGACGACCGGGCGACCGTCGATGCGTTCCACGCGGCGGGTCTCGCCGCCGGCGGCACCGACAACGGCCCGCCAGGCCCGCGCTGGTACCACGAGAACTACTACGGTGCCTTCGTGCTCGACCCCGACGGCAACAACATCGAGGGGGTTTGCCACCATGCCGTGGGATGAGCTGACCTCGGAGCAGCGCGAGCTGCGCGACCTCGTCCGCACGATTGCGCGGGAACGGATCGCGCCGCGCGCTGCCGAGATCGACGCGTCGCACGAGTTCCCGTGGGACGTCGTCGACCTCTATCGCGAGAACGACATCTTCGGGCTCTTCTTCGACGAGTCGGTAGGCGGTCTCGGTACGGGGGCGCTGATGCCGCTGATCGCGATCGAGGAGGTCGCGAAGGTATGTGCCACGAGCGCGCTGATTCTGGCCGTGCAGGAGCTGGGCTCGCTCGGGTTGAAGCTCGCGGGGACGGAGGAGCAGAAGGAGCGGTGGCTGCCGCGGCTCGCGAGCGGCGAGTGGTTGTGCGCTTATGCGCTGACGGAGGCCGGCTCGGGCTCGGACTCGGCGGCGATGCGGACGACCGCGACGCGCGAGGGCGGCGAGTACGTCCTCAACGGGTCGAAGCGCTTCATCACGAACGCATCCGTCGCGAACCTGTACACGGTCTTTGCGAAGACGGATCCGTCCGCGGGTCACGCGGGGATCTCGGCGTTCGTCGTCGAGGCGGACGCGCCCGGGTTCGAGGTGACGCGGCTGGAGCCGAAGATGGGCATCGCCGGCTCGACGACGGGCGAGCTCGCCTTCGACGATTGCCGCATCCCCGTTGCAAATCTCCTCGGCGCGGAGGGGGATGGGTTCAAGATCGCGATGCGCATCCTCGACCGCTCCCGGCCCGGCGTCGCCGCGCAGGCGCTGGGGATCGCGCAGGGCGCGACCGACTATGCGCTCGAGTATGCGAAGACGCGCGAGACGATGGGCAAGCCGATCGCGCACCACCAGCTCATCCAGGCGAAGCTCGCCGACATGGAGACCGAGTGCGAGGCGGCGCGCGGACTGCTGTACCGCTTCGGGCGCATGTGCGACGACGGCGCCGACGACGTCGAGCTGACGAAGGCGTCGGCAATGGCGAAGCTCAAGTGCGGGGACGTCGCCATGGCGGTCACCACCGACGCCGTGCAGATCCTCGGCGGCTACGGCTACGTGAAGGAGTACCCGGTCGAGCGCTTCATGCGCGACGCGAAGATCACGCAGATCTATGAAGGCACGCAGGAGATCCAGCGCATCGTCATCGCGCGCGAGATGCTCAAGGAGTCGCGCGCGTTCCTGCTCGCCGGCGTGACGTGAACCTCGACGGCATCCATCACGTCACCTGCATCACGGGTGATGCGCCGCGCAACCTCGACTACTACACCGGCACGCTCGGGCTGCGGCTCGTCAAGAAGTCGGTGAACCAGGACGACCCGACCGTCTACCACTTGTTCTACGCCGACGAGAACGGCGATCCCGGCTCCGACATCACGTTCTTCGAGTATCCGGGCGCGGCGCCCGGCCGTGCAGGCTCGGGGATGATCCACACCGTCGTCTGGCGCGTCGGCTCGGAGGAGGCGCTCGATTTCTGGCGCGACCGCGTCGGGAGCGTCCCGTTCACCGATCCCGAGGGCCTCAGGCACGACCTCGTCGTCGCCGACGTCCCCGACGCGCCGCTCGTCGCCGAGCATCCGGAGATCCCGCGCGACATGGCGCTCCAGGGATTCGAGGGCGTGCGTGCGTACGCGTCCGACCCGGGCGCGAACCGCGAGTTCCTCGACGCGCTCGGCTTCGTCGACGGGGAGACCCGCGGCGAGACGCGTGGCGGCTGGATCCGTTACGAGGAATCGCCGGGTGCGGGCATTCCCGGCGCCGGCACCGTGCACCACGTCGCCTGGGCGTCGCCGATGGACGAGCACGAGGCGTGGCGGCAGCGCGTGCTCGAGGCCGGCGGCCGGCCGACCCCGGTCGTCGACCGCTTCTGGTTCCGCTCGATCTACTTCCGCGAGCCGAACGGCGTGCTCTTCGAGATCGCGACGCTCGGCCCCGGCTTCGCGGCCGACGAGGATCCCGCGCACCTGGGCGAGAAGCTCATCCTCCCGCCCGACTTCGAGCACCTGCGCGCCGAGGTCGAGCCGCTCCTCACGCCGCTGCCTAACCCGAGGCAGGGTCGAGCCGGTACAGGCTCCCGTCGTTCGTGACGACGTAGACGCGGCCGTCGGGCCCTTCGCCGAACGACGTCGGCTTGCTCACGCTCAGGCCGAGGTCGCGATCGTCGGCCGCCGCGCCGTTCGCGTACGTGAACGCGCGTAGCTCTCCGTCGCACAGATCCGAGTAGAGGAAGCTGCCGGTGAGCGAGGTCAGTCTCGGATCGTGGACGACGACACCGCCGATGACGGCGCATCGCCCCTGGTGCGTGTACGTGAGCACGGGCGCAGTGCGCTGCGATGCGTTCGGGCACTGCACCGGCGTGTCGGCGTGGACTTCCGTGCCTTCGACGCACGGCCAGCCGAAGTTGAAATTGAAACGCCTGCTGCCGAGCGGGACGACGTCGATCTCCTCCTGGTCGTTCTCGCCCACGTCGGCGATGTAGTACAGGCCGGTCTTCGCGTCGATGTAGTCGCGCCACGGGTTGCGCAGCCCCTTCGCCCAGATCTCCGCGTCGCCCGTTGTCGGGTCGACGCGGACGATCGAGCCGAGCATGCTCGACGGGTCCTGCGCGTACCGCCCGATGATCGTGTACGTCCCGTTGTCTCCGTCGCCGACCGGCACATACAGGTAACCGTCCGGGCCGAAGGCGATATCTCCGCCGCGGTGATTCGCGCCCGGCGTCACCACCTGGAGGACGGTGTGGACGGAGCTCATGTCGACCGCCCAGTCGTCGTCCATCGTCGCCGAGACGAGCGTGTCGTCGCCGCTCCCTGCGACGAGATGTAATAGCAGTACATCGTTCGGTCCGGATCGGTCGGGGCGATCGCAACGTCGGTGAGCGGGCCGAGGCCGGACGCGAGCTGCGTGAACGCGAGCTTCTGAGGCGCCGCCGGCGCCGGCGCCGGTGGCGTGTCCGAGCCGCTCCGACCGCGGCGAGGGCAGCCAGGATTGCCGCAGTCCGGATCACGGGCCGATTCTGCGCATACCTCTATAAATGGAGGGTAAGTTCCTACGGATGGAGCGAGGTCGTATCGACGACCTCGAAGTCCGATCCCGTGATGCTGCCGATCGTGTGCAGCGCGTCGTTCGACCAGTG
>DASYFU010000287.1:0-3485 GCA_036498225.1 Gaiellaceae bacterium
TTCGGGCACGAGACGATGCCGATGTCCCAGGCCGCGAGCATCATGTTCTGCGCGCAGCGGCCGACGTCGAACATCCCCGCCTCGCCGACGATCGCGATGACGAGGCCGGCGGTGCGCACGTTGTCGGGCGCGTAGACCGCGTCCGCGAGGCTGCGGTCTGAGACGACGACGAACTGCCAGGCCTGCGTGTTCCGCGAGCTGCCGCTCAGGCGGCCCGCGTCGAGGATGCGCAGGACGTGCTCGTCGGCGACCGGGCGATCCGCGTAGCGGCGCTCGTCGCGCTTGCTCGCGATCGCGAGGAACGTGTCCACTACTGCTTGAGGAACGACGGCACGTCGACGTCGTCGTTGTCGACGAGCGACGGCGGCGCGAACGTCGGCCTGCGCGCATGCCGCCCGCGGCCGATGCCGGTGGCGACGACCGTCACCCACACCTGGCCGGTGAGCCGGTCGTCGACGGTGGCGCCGAAGATGATGTTCGTGTCCTCGGTCGCGGCGGCCCGGATGACCTCGGCCGCCTCGTTCACCTCGATCAGCGTCATGTCGTCGCCCCCCGCGACGGAGAGCAGGATCCCGGTCGCGCCGGTGATCTCCTCGTCGATGAGCGGCGAGCGCAGCGCGCGCTCGGCCGCCTCCTTCGCGCGGCTGTCGCCCGAGGACGAGAAGCCGATGCCCATGAGCGCGGTGCCGGAGTTGCTCATGATCGTCCGCACGTCGGCGAAGTCGAGGTTGATGAGGCCGGGCAGCGTGATCAGGTCGGTGATGCCCTGCACGCCCTGGCGCAGGACGTCGTCCGCGACCTTGAACGCGTCGAGCATCGAGGTGGAGCGGTCGAGCACCTCGAGCAGGCGGTCGTTCGGGATGACGATCGTCGTGTCGCACGCGGCGCGGAGCGCCTGCACGCCCTGGTCGGCCTGCGTGCGCCGCTTCGTCCCTTCGAACTTGAACGGCATGGTCACGATCCCGACCGTGAGCGCGCCGAGGTCGCGCGCGATCTTCGCCACGACCGGCGCGGCGCCGGATCCGGTGCCGCCTCCCTCGCCCGCTGCGACGAACACCATGTCCGAGCCGCGGAGGGCGTGCTTGACCTGGTCGTAGCCCTCCTCCGCCGAGCGGCGCCCGACATCGGGATCGGAGCCGGAGCCGAGACCCTTCGTGAGCTCGCGCCCGATGTGGATCTTTTGCTGCGCGTCGCTCATCTGCAGCGCCTGGCTGTCGGTGTTCACGGCGATGAAGTCCACGTCGCTGATGCCGGCGTCGATCATGCGGTTGACCGCGTTCAGGCCGGCGCCGCCGACGCCGACGACCTTGATGACGGCGAGGTACGCACCCGTGTCGGCGGAGGGCGCGCGATACAGCCGCGGCGGCGCCTCCGGCATCGGCTCGACGTAGCGGGTGACGGGCGGCGGTGGCGGAGCCTGCACCGGCGGCGGTGCGGCGACAGGCGGCGAGGGCGGCGGTGCAGCCTGGCGCGGCGGCGGCGGTGCTGGTACCTCGATCCGCGCGGTCTCCTCCCACGTCGGGACGTGCTCGACCGTCCGCTCCTCCGGCTCCTCCTGCGCAGGCGTCGCCGGCGGCTCCTCCGGCGCCTGGCCCTCGGCCTGGCGCTGCGCCGCCTCGGTCGCGCGGAAGAGCTCCGCGAGCGGGCCCTCACGCATGCTGGCGCGCCGACGCGCCATCGAGCACCTCCTTCGCGAGGTCGCGGTACATGCCCGCGGCCTCCCCAGTCGGGTCGTACTTCAGGACCGACATGCCCTTCACCGGCGCCTCCGCATACCGCACAGTCTTGCGGATCTTCGTGTTCAAGACGAGGTCACCGAAGTTCTCCTTCAGGATCTCGACCGCCTCCTTCGAGTGGAGGAGCCGCTTGTCGTACATCGTCGGCAGGATCCCCTGGATCGCGACGTTCGGGTTGAGGTTCTCCCGGATCATCGTCAGCGTGTTCTCCAGCTGGACGAGCCCGCGCAGCGAGAGGTACTCGCACTGCACCGGGACGATGACCCCGTTCGACGCGACGAGCGCGTTGATCGTCAGCAGGCCGAGCGACGGCGGCGTGTCGATGAGGATGTAGTCGTAGTCGCCGAGGACGGGCATGAGCGCCTTCTCGAGCGCGCGCTCGCGGCCGATCATCGAGGCGAGCGCGAGCTCGGCGCCGGCGAGGTCGATCGAGGAGACGGCCACGTCGATCTCGCTGTTGCGGAGGATCTCCGTGATCGGAAGCTTGTGGACGAGCACGTCGAACATCGAGCGCTCGATCTCGTCCGGGTTCCACCCCTGCGACATCGTCAGGTTGCCCTGCGGGTCGAGGTCGATCGCCATGACGCGCTTGCCCTGCTCGGCGAGCGCAACGCCGAGGTTGAGCGTTGTCGTCGTCTTCGCGACGCCGCCCTTCTGGTTCGCGAAGGCGATGACCCTAGCCACCGACGGTCCCCGATCTGTCCGCCCCCGGCCCTGGGGGCGCGGGAGCAAACGCGCGAGCGCCATAGTCGTTCACCATTCCAGCCGACATAGCCGAGTCCTGCTGGGTTACGGTCGCCTCCATGGATCGGAAATGGCGGACCCTGATCATCGTCTGCACCGCCATTTTCATGCTCCTGCTGGACATCACCGTCGTGAACGTCGCGCTCCCGAAGATCCAGCGGGACCTGCACGCCTCGTTCACCGACCTCCAGTGGGTCGTGGACGCGTACTCGCTCATGCTGGCGACGATCGTCCTCAACGCCGGGTCGCTCGGCGACATGCTCGGGCGGAAGCGGGTCTTCTTGACCGGCGTGGTGCTGTTCACGGCAGCCTCCGCGGCCTGCGGCGCGGCGACGAGCCCTCTGTTCCTGAATCTGGCACGGGGCGCGCAGGGTATCGGCGGCGCGATCATGTTCGCGGTCTCGTTGGCCCTGCTCACGCAGGAATTCCACGGGAAGGAGCGCGGCACGGCGTTCGGGATCTGGGGCGCGACCATCGGCGGGGCGGTCGCGATCGGGCCGCTCGTCGGGGGCGCGCTGACCGAGTGGGCCGGCTGGCGGTGGATCTTCTTCGTCAACCTGCCGATCGGTGCCGCCTGTCTCGTGTTCGGCTCGCGGATGCTGCACGAGTCGCGGAACGAGGAGCACGGCGGCCTCGACGTCCCGGGACAGGTGACGTTGTCGGCGGGGCTGTTCGCGCTCGTGCTCGGGCTGCTGCGCGGGAACGACTGGGGCTGGTCGAGCGGGCGCGTCGTCGGGTTGCTCGCCGGGGCGTGCGTGTCGCTGTTGGTCTTCTGCCTCGTGGAGCTGCGGCAGGCGCGGCCGATGTTCGACGTGCGGCTGTTCCGCGTGCCGTCGTTCACGGGCGCACAGATCGTCGCGTTCTCGATCTCGTCGGCGATGTTCTCGCAGTTCCTCTACCTGACGCTGTACCTGCAGAACATCCTCGGGTACTCGCCGCTGCAGGCGGGGCTGCGCTTCCTGCCGCTGTCGATGATCTCGTTCTTCGCTGCACCGTTGTCGGGGC
>DASYFU010000288.1:0-3318 GCA_036498225.1 Gaiellaceae bacterium
CTCGACGACGGGCTCGATCTCTGCGCGCGCGGCGCCCGAGCAGATCGCAAGCGGCACGCGCTCGCCCGCGTACCGCACCGCCTCGCGCACGTGCTCGTGCACCGACGAGCCGTCGGAGACGGCTGCGCGGTAGCGCTCGACCCGTTCGGCGACGACCGCGTCGACGTCGGGGTGGTCACGACCGAGCCAGGTCATGACGATCTCGGGGTCGGAGAGCCCGGCGAGCTCGTCGTAGTACTCCTGCGCCGACAGCGGCCTGCCGTGCTCCTCGAAGAGCTCGCGGAAGATCTCGCAGAGGATCGGCTCGTCGTCGGAGAGCGTGCCGTTGAAGTCGAAGACGATCCCCTTGATCATGCGCCGCCGAGTATCTCCGAGTCCCACACGACGCGGGTCCGGTCGCCGCGGAAGACGTCGTGCGAGCGCTCGAGCGGCCGGCCCGCGGCGGAATAGGCGGTGCGCTCGACGAGCATCACCGGCGCGCCCGGCTCGATCCCGAGCGCCTCGGCTTCGTCCTCCCGTGCAAGCGCCGGCTCGAGGCGCTCGCGCGCGCGTGCGGGCACCTCGTCGTAGCGCGCGCGGATCAGCTCGTAGAGCGAGCCGTCGAGCGGCCCGTCGAGGAGACCTGGATAGACGTCGGCGGGGTACGCGCCGCGCTCGAGCGCGACGGGCTCGCCGTTCGCGAGTCGCACGCGCTCGATCGCGTAGACGCGCGCACCGAGCATCGTCTCGTCGGGCGCCGCGTCGCGCTCGACGGCGGAGAGGACGCGCGCGCCGGCAGCGACGCCGAGGCCGCGCAGCTGGTCGGAGAGGGCGGAGGTCCCGGTGAGCTCGAGCTTCGGCTCCGCGACGAACGTTCCGCCGTAGCGGCCCTTGCTGCGCACGAGCCGGCCCTGCTGCTCGAGCGCGCCGAGCGCCTGCCGCAGCGTCATCCGGCTCACGCCGTAGCGCTCCGCGAGCTCGCGCTCGGCGGGCAGTCGGTCGCCGGGGGAGAGCCGGCCGAGCTCGATCGCGTGCTCGAGCGCGGCCTCGATCTGCGCGTGGGCGGGTCCACGGCCGGGTTTGACAGGAGCTTTCGGGAGTGCCACTATGGTCTAGACTTTAGCGCATGGACGCGACGACGCTCAATCCGATCTGGCTCCGCGACAACTGCCCGTGCCCCGAGTGCCGTCACGAGAGCGGCCAGCGGCTGCTCGACACGCGTTCCATCCCGGACGATCTGTCCGTCGTCGGCGTCGACGGGACGACCGTGCGGTTCTCGGACGGGCACGCGGGCACCTACGACCCGGGCTGGCTGGAGGAGAACCACGGCCCGCGGGAGCCACGCCGCCGGCGTCTGTGGGATACGACGCTCGACGTGCGGCGTTGGTCGTACTCCGACGTCGAGGCGGGCGGCTCCGCATTGCGGGAGTGGCTGGCGGCGGTCGACGAGCTCGGCTTCGCGATCCTCACGGACTGCCCGACCGAGCCCGGCACCGTGACGCGCGTGGCGGAGCTCTTCGGCTTCGTGCGCGAGACGAACTACGGGCGTCTCTTCGACGTGAAGACCGTCGTCAACCCGACGAACCTTGCGTACACCGGCCTCGGGCTCGGGGCGCACACCGACAACCCGTATCGCGACCCGACACCGACGCTGCAGCTCTTGCACTGCCTCGCCTCGAGCGCGGAAGGCGGCGAGAACACGCTCGTCGACGCGTTCCGCGTCGCGGAGGATCTTCCTCGGGAGGACTTCGAGCTGCTCGCGCGCACGCCGATTCGCTTCCGCTACGCCGACGCCGAGACGGAGCTCGAGTCCGAGACGCCTGTGATCTCGGTCGACGCGCGCGGCGACGTGCACGCGGTGCACTACAACACGCGCTCCGCGCAGGCGTTCCGGATGTCGGCGGCTGAGATCGGCGGCTTCTACCCCGCGTACCAGCGCTTCGGCCGGATGCTCGAGGATCCCGCGTATCGCATCCAGTTCAAGCTCGATCCGGGCGGGCTCTTCATCGTCGACAACCTCCGCGTCATGCACGGACGCACGGGCTACTCCGCCACGGGCGGCGAGCGCCACCTCCAGGGCTGCTACGCCGATCGCGACGGGCTGCGCAGCCGGCTCGCGGTTCTGTCGCGATGAGCGCCGTCGTCGACGAGATCTTCCGTGTCTTCCGCGAGCAGGGCGCGAGCGCATACCTCGGCGAGCCGGTCTCGATGACCGAGCACATGCTGCAGTCCGCCCACGCAGCGGAGCAGGACGGCGCGCCGCCCCGGCTCGTCGCCGCAGCGTTGCTGCACGACTACGGCCACTTCATCCACGACTACGAGGAGGACGCGGCCGAGCACGGGATCGACACCCGTCACGAAGACGTCGCGCACGCGTTCCTGTCCGATCACTTCGGCCCGGAGATCGCGGAGCCGATCAGGATGCACGTCGCCGCGAAGCGCTACCTCTGCGCGACCGAGCCTTCGTACCTCGACGAGCTGTCGCCGGCCTCGCTGCTCAGCCTCGAGCTGCAGGGCGGGCCGTACTCGCCGTTGGAGGTCGCGGAGTTCGACGAGTCGCCGTACGCGGCGGATGCCGTGAGACTGCGGCGCTACGACGACGTCGGCAAGGTCGAGGGGCTCGAGACACCGGACCTGGAGCACTACCGGCCGGTGCTCGAAGCGGCGCTTCGAGGGTAGCTCTGCCGGCGGCGGCACTGGCCCTCGCGCTCGGCGCGGCCGTGATCCACGCGGTGTGGAACACGCTGCTCGCGGGCGCGCGCGACTCGCAGGCCTTCGCGGCGGTCGTGCTGCTCGTCGGCGCGGTCGTCGGTGCGCCGGTTGCGGCGATCGGCTGGCGTCTCGACAGCGGCGTGTGGCCGTTCCTCGGCGCGACGTCGGTGCTCGAGCTGGCGTACTTCGCGCTGCTCGCGTTCGCGTACACGCGCGCGGAGCTGTCAGTCGTGTATCCGCTCGCGCGCGGTCTCGCACCGGTGCTCGTGCTCGCCGGCGCTGTCGCGTTCGCGGGTGCGTCGACGACTCCGCGCCAGGTCGCGGGCGTGCTGGTCGTCGCGGCCGGGATCCTGCTCGTGCGCGGCGTGGGAAAGGGAAAGGGGGCGCTGCTCGCCGTCGCGATCGCGTGCTTGATCGCCTCCTACACCGTCGTCGACAAGCACGGCGTCGTCCACGCCTCACCGGTCACGTATCTAGAGCTGATGAGCGTCTTCACCGGGCTCGCATACGCCGGAACGCTCGTCTTCCGACGCGGCCTCGCTCCGTTGCGCGCCGAGCTCGGCCCGCGCAGCATCGGCGCCGGGATCGCGACGTTCGCGGCCTACGCGTGCGTGCTTGCCGCGCTCC
>DASYFU010000289.1:0-1828 GCA_036498225.1 Gaiellaceae bacterium
ACGTGCTCGGTGTCGTACAGACGGTTCCACGTCGCGAGGTATTCCTCGCCGCAGAGCTTCGACGTCCCGTACGGGGCGAGCGGTCGGCGTTCAGCGGCCTCCGCCGCCGGACCCGTGCACTCGCCGTAGATGGCTCCGCCGGTCGACGAGAAGATGACCTTGGCGCCATGGCGACGCGCGGCCTCGAGGACCCGAACCGTGCCGAGCACGTTCACGTCGGCGTCGACCTCCGGATGCTCGACGGAAAGCCGCACGTCTGCCTGGGCTGCGAGGTGAAAGACCGCCTCTGGACGCACGGCGTCGAAGATGGCGTCCGGATCGCGGATGTCGCCTACGTGGAGCTCTGCCCCGGGCGCGACCCGCTCCTGCTTGCCGCGCGAGAGGTCGTCGAGTACGTGGACCTCGTCGCCGCGCGTCAGCAGCGCCTCGACGACGTGCGATCCGATGAAGCCGGCCCCCCCGGTGACAACCGCCCGCATGCGCCTCGTATCCTAGGGGCCGATGGGACTGCTGCTCGCGATCGAGGGCATCGACGGCGCCGGCAAGGGCACGCAGGCCACGCGTCTCGCGGAGTCGGCCGCCGAGCACGGCCGGCGCGTCGCCTCCTTCAGCTTTCCTCTCTACGACGCGAACCCGTTCAGCCGCGCGGTTGCCGACTATCTGAACGGTGAGTTCGGGACGGCCGACGAGGTCCACCCGGAGCTCGCCGCGTTGCTGTACGCGGGCGACCGCTTCCACGCGCGACCGCGAATCGTGGCGGCTCTCGAGGAGAACGATCTCGTCGTGTGTGACCGGTACGTCGCCTCGAACCAGGCGCACCAGGGCGGCAAGCTGACGGGCGAGGCGCGACGCCGCCTGCTCGACTGGCTCGAGGAGGTCGAGTACGGCGAGTTCGCACTTCCGCGGCCCCAGCTCGTGATCCTGCTGGATGCGCCGGTTGGTCTTGCGCGCCGACTGGTCGGCCGGAAGGCCGCACGCGGCTACACGACGCTCGAGGCCGATATCCACGAAGCTGACGAGGTGCACAGCAGCGCGACGCGCGAGGTGTATCTGGAGCTCGCGGAGCGGGACGATTGGCGTGTGGTCTCGACCGCGGGTGACGGCGGCGCCGCGAGAGACGTCGACGACATCGCCGCAGAGATCTGGGCGGCAGTGGAGCCGTTGCTCCCATGACGTTCGCGGCCGTCGCCGAGCAGCACGAGGCGAAGCGCCTGCTGTCCGCAGCGCTCATCGAGGGCCCCGCCCACGCCTATCTGCTGCACGGTCCGCCGGGCGTCGGCAAGCGGGCCATAGCACTCCTCTTCGCAGCTGAGCTTCTTGGGGATCACGCGCGCGTTGCGCGGCGAACTCATCCGGATCTGTACGTGCTCGAGCCCGTCGGGGACCAGATTCGGATCGACGACATCCGCTTGCTCCGCAGCGACCTGCACATGCGGCCGTACGAGGCATCTCGGCGCGTCTACCTCATTCTCGACGCCGACACGATGAACGAAGACGCCGCCGATGCGTTGCTGAAAGATCTCGAGGAGCCGCCGTCGTACGCGGTGATCCTGCTGCTCGCTAACGACCTCGGCCCGCTTCCCGAGACGATCCGTTCGCGGTGCCAACTCGTACCGTTCCGCCGTCTGTCCGAGAGCGCAGTGCGTGCGGAGATCCGCGCACGTGCACCCGAGCTGTCGGAGGAGGAAGCGACGACGATCGCGCGAGTCGCCGCGGGGCGGCTCGACCGTGCCGCGCGGCTGCTCGATCCCGCCGCGCAGAAACGGCGTGAGGCGTTGATCGCCGTGGCGCGTGCCGTGTATCTCGATCCTGCCTTCGATGCCGGCGA
>DASYFU010000290.1:0-2015 GCA_036498225.1 Gaiellaceae bacterium
CTGCGCGACCGAGGAAGCCGAACGCGGTATCGGCAACCGGGAGGGCGACGGCGTTACCAGCCGCGATGCACGCCAGACCGAGGAGCGCGGTGCGTCTCGCGCCGAAGCGGTCGGCTGCGCGACCGCCGGGGATCTGCATGAGCATGTGCACGACGAACTGCACCGTCGTGAACAGGCCGATCGTCGCGAGCCCGACGCCGTAGGCGTGCGCAAGGCGTGTGGCGATCGCGCCGAGGGCAGTGATGTTCCACCCGACGGCGAGCGCGACGCCGACTCCGCCCACAGCGGCCCGCATGCCGATGCCGCGGGCGCGCTGCAAGCCCTTTTACTGCCGCTCGAGCACGACGACCGGGATCTGCCGCTCGGTCTTCGCCTGATACTCGTCGTAGTCGGGGAACACCGAGGCCATCTGCCGCCAGAGCCGATCGCGCTCGTCGCCTTCGGCGGTACGCGCCCTCGCGCGGAAGCGGTCGCCCTTGATCTGGACGCCCACCTCGGGATTCTTCGTCAGATTGAGATACCAACCCGGGTTCTCATCCGCGCCGCCCTTCGAGGCGATGATGACGGGGTTGTCCCCGTCGAGCGTGTAGATGAGCGGCGTGGTGGTCTCGTTGCCGGTCTTGCGCCCGGTCGTCGTGAGCAGCAGAACGGTCGAGCCCTTGCGCCAATCGTGCCCTTCCTCGCCGTCGGTCGCGATGTAACGCTCGACGTGCTCTGGTCCGAACAGAAAACTCATGCGAATGCCTCCATCGTCTGGGTTGCGAGCCGGTCGAGCGCCTGCACCGACAGCTCGAGATGCTCTTCCTTCGTGTCCTCCAGCTCCGTGTGCGAGAGGCCGCGCAGCGATTGCACGAAGATCATGACGGTCGGCACGCCTGCACGCGCGACCTCTGCGGCATCGTGCAGCGGTCCGCTCGGCAGGCGGTGGGACGTGCCGCTGACCTCGCGGATCGACTCGTCCGCGAGCTCGACGAGCCGGTTGTCGAAGAGGATCGGCTCGATGCTCCAGATCTTGTCCCACGCGACATCGACGTCCTCTTCCTGCGCGAACCGTGTGCTCGCCTCCTGCGCGAGCGAGAGCAGCCGTGCGAGCGAATCCGCGTTCAGGTGCCGCTGGTCGAGCAGCTGCTCGGCCGTCTCGACGACGGACGTGACGATGCCGGGCTTGCAGACGACGCCGCCCGACGTGCACACCGCACCCTCGCCCACCTCGGCCGCGATCGGCCGGATCTCGAGCGCGAGCTTGGCGGCGCCGGCGAGCGCGTCACGGCGCTTGTCCATCGGCGTCGACCCCGCGTGCGCAGCCTGACCCGTCCACGTCACGAGATGACGCTCGACTCCGAACGTGCCGAGCACGACGCCGAGCGGCAGGTCGAGCGACTCGAGGACCGGTCCCTGCTCGATGTGGAGCTCGAGATACGCCGCCGCATGCTCGAGCTGCGTGCGCGCGTCAAGCGCGCGATCGAGGTCGACGCCGTGCTCGCGCAGCGCATCCGGCAGCGCAATCCCGTTCGCGTCGCGCCGCTGCCGCAGCTCCTCCTGGTCGGCCATCGAGCCCGCCGCCGCCGACGAGCCGAAGAGCGAGCGCCCGAAGCGGGCTCCTTCCTCGTCGGCCCAGTTGACGAGTCGCACCGTGAGCGGCGGCGTCCCGTCCGCGGCGATCCGGCGCAGCACCTCGACGCCGGCCATCACGTTCAGGGAGCCGTCGAGCCAGCCGCCGTTCGGCACCGAGTCGATGTGACCGCCGATCAGGAGCGCACGGTCGGAGTCGCCCCGCAGCGTGAACCACTGGTTGCCCGCCTCGTCGATCTGCTCCTCGGCGCCCGTCGACGCGACCTTGTCGCGTAGCCAGCCGCGCGCGGCCTCCCATGTTTCCGTCCACGCGACCCGCTGTGCGCCGTTCTCGTCGCCCGTCAGCTCGCGCAGCTCCTTCAGCTCCGCGACGGTGCGTGACGGATCGAGCGGCATCGCGGCGATCCTACCGCGGAGGCGGCGCGTGATAAGAACCCATCCGT
>DASYFU010000291.1:0-3627 GCA_036498225.1 Gaiellaceae bacterium
GTTCGTCTTCACGACGGCGGATCGCGCGCGCGACGAGCACGACCACCTGCTCGCGATCGAGGAGGAGCTGATCGGCGACCTCGACCTCCCCTACCGCGTCGTCAACATTGCCGCCGGGGATCTCGGCGCGTCGGCGGCGAAGAAGTACGACATCGAGGGATGGTTCCCCGGGCAGGAGCGCTATCGCGAGCTGACGTCGACGTCGAACACGACCGACTATCAGGCGCGGCGGCTCGACATCCGCACGCGCCGCGACGGCAAGCCCGAGCACGTGCACACGTTGAACGGAACGGCGATCACCGCGCGGACCGTCATCGCGCTGATGGAGAACTTCCAGGAGGCGGGAGGCAGCATCTCCATCCCGGAGGCGTTGTGGGAGTTCGGCGCGCCGAAGAAGCTCGGCGGCGACCGCGTCCGTGGCTGACGCGTCCGCAACGGCCGCTTGCGAATGCGCCTCTCGCACGCAATCGTTCAGCCGTGGATGGTCCGCTGATCTCGCGAACAGTGGTCGAAGCCCTACTATTCAACGTGGCCGACATCGCGACGCATTTGGCGGGCATCGAGGAATTCCTGGAGGACGAGGACGATGAAGCAGACGAAGGCTGAGGCCAGGGCGCAACGCGAGCGGACTCGCGCCGACGCGGCTCATCTTCGGCAGCTTGTCGAGAGGGCTCAAGCCGAGCGTGCTCGTCGTGAACGCGACGCCGGCTCATCAGACTCACAGCGATAACACTCGGCGGGGTGCCGGAGCGGTCGAACGGGACGGCCTTGAAAGTCGTTGAGCCCTTCGGGGCCCGTGGGTTCGAATCCCACCCCCGCCGCTAAATCCTGGACTTTCCGGGCATGTCCGATAAGGATGGGAAGCTGTGCGGCGGCTCGCTTCCTTCCTCGGTGCCCTGGCACTCGCACTCGGCGGAGCCACAGGTGCGTCCGCATACCACTCCTTCACCGACTGCAGCCGCGGCTACTACGAGAACGTCAGCGGCCACTGCGTCCACAGTCCCTCGACGAGCGCGCTCGGCGCGACCGCGCGCTGCCGAGATGGCACGTACAGCTACTCGGAGCATGCATCCGGGACGTGCTCGTACCACGGCGGCGTGCGCGTCTGGATCCACCACCCGTAGACCCGTCGGCCGATCAGGAGCCGGCGTCGATGACGACTTGCGCGTCGGGCGCAAGCTGTCCGTCGACGTTCGGCCCCTGAACGGTTGCGCGGTACTTCGAGCCGATCCAGTTCGGGCGCAGCGCGGCGGCGAAGCTGCCGTCGGTCTTCGGGTGCACACCGAGCAGGAACGACCATCCGTTCGGCTGAGCGGCACACCCGAAGCACTCCAGATAGACGTAGACACGCTCCTGTGTGCCGTTCAAGGTCGGGCTCGACCCGGTGACGGGCCGGCCGTCGAAGGCGACGGTCCCCGTGAGACGCTTTCCGTCCGTCGCGAGTGCGAGTTGCGTCGGCGCTCCCTTCCAGCGAGCGAGGTCGAGGGACGCCGGACGCCCGGAGATCTGCAGCTCCTGCAGGGCCCACAGGGTGCCATCGGCCGTCTTGCGAGCGACTATTGCCAGCGGCAGTGAACTCCCGCCGGCCTTGGAGATGTCGGCGCCCGGAAGCGTGCCGTGGTATCCGACGCCCCTCGGCGGCACGATGAACGTCACGCGCTTGCCGTTCTGCATCCAGCCCACTTCGGCGTCGCCCTTTGCGTCGACCCGAAGCGTCGGGGCGCTCGCGTTCGTGCTGACGCCATACGACGCGACTCCGGCCGGCACGCATACGAGGGCCGTGAAGACGAGACACCCGAACGCCAGGACGGCGCGCACAGGAGGATCCTAGATCGTCGCGAGCCCGTCGACCAGGACGCGCGCCCTATGATCGGCGCGTGGTCGCCCCCGACGAGTTGCGCGGACTGATGCGGCACTGGCCGCACGGCGTCTCGGTCCTCACCATCGACCACGACGGCGACCGGATGGGCGTCACCGTCTCGTCGCTCGTCTCTCTGTCGCTCGACCCGCCGCTCGTCGGCGTCTCGATCGGCAAGGAGGCATCGTGCTACGAGATCCTGCGCCGTTCGGGGGCCTGGGCCGTGAGCCTGCTCGGCGGCGACCAGTCCGAGCTCGCGCAGCGGTTCGCCGCAGGTCGGCCGCCGATCGTCCACTGGGACGGGGTCGCCGTGCACGAGGGACAGCTCGCCCCGCTCATCGACGGCGCCGTCGGCTGGATCGAGGCGCGCACGCGCGCGGAGCACGACGCCGGCGACCACACGTTCTTCATCGGCGACGTCGTCGCCATCGAGCACGGGCCGGCGAAGAGCGCGCTCATGTACCGGGAGAGCACGTACCACCCGCTGTGATCGACGCCGTCGTCTTCGACATGGACGGCGTGCTGCTCGCATCGGAAGAGATCTGGGACGCCGTTCGCGAGAAGTACGTGCGCGAGCGCGGCGGACTGTACGACGAGGAGATCCAGCGCGCGATGATGGGAATGAGCTCGCGCGAGTGGTCCCGATTCCTGCACGACGACGCGGGTGTTCCCGAGAGCCCGGAGGAGATCAACGCCGAGGTCGTGCGGCGCATGCTGGACGCGTACCGCGAGCACCTTCCGCTCATCCCGGGCGCGGTCGACGCGGTGCGCCGGCTCGCGGAGCGTTTCCCGCTCGGCCTCGCGTCGTCCTCGAACCGCGAGCTGATCGACACCGCCCTCGGGCTCGCCGGCCTCTCGCGGTTCTTCCCCGCCACGGTGTCGTCGGAGGAGGTCGCGCGCGGCAAGCCCGCGCCGGACGTCTACCTCGAGGCCGCCCGGCGACTCGGCATCGACGTGACCCTGTGCGCAGCCGTCGAGGACTCGCACGGCGGCATCCGTTCCGCGAACAGCGCAGGCATGCGCGTCATCGCGATCCCGAACCCGACCTATCCGCCGGATGACGAGGCGCTCGCGCTGGCCGATGTGACGCTCGGCTCGCTCGACGAGCTCACGGTCGACGTCGTATCAGGGTGACGCCGTCGCGAATCGGGACGAGCACGCATTCAACGCGCTCGTCGTTCAGGACGTGCTCGTTGAACCCGGCGACGCCCTCGTTGCCTGCAAGGGCCGAGAGCGTGTTGTCGGCGAGGATGATGCCGCCCGGCGCGAGCTTCGGGAGTACCGCCTCGTAGTAGTCCACGTAGTCGGGCTTCCACGCGTCGATGAAGACGAGGTCGAAGATCTCGTCGAGCGACTCGATCGTGTCGAACGCGTTCCCGACGCGATAGTCGATGCGGTCGGCGACGCCCATCTCCTCGGCATAGCGCTTCGCGATCGTGGTCGTCTCCTCGTTCACGTCGCACGCGATGATCCAGCCTCCCGGCGGAAGCGCCCGCGCCATCTCGATCGACGACCACCCGGTGAAGACGCCGAGCTCGAGCACGACGCGCGGCTGTTTCATCGCGACGAGAAAGCGGAGGAACGCGCCTTCGAGCGCGCCGACCGACATCTGTGGCGCATCCTGGGTCGTCCGCGTCTCCTCCCCGAGCCGCTGGAGCACGTCCGGCGCAGGCGTCGTGTGCGCCGCCGCGTAGTCGTCCGCTTCGTCGAACGTGAAACTCATTCCACCCTCCCCACGAGTACGCAGCCGTTGTGTCCGCCGAGCCCCA
>DASYFU010000292.1:0-1678 GCA_036498225.1 Gaiellaceae bacterium
CGTCGCGCTCGCATCCGACGCCCGTCGCGGCGCCGCGGCCGGCGTGATCGCCACCGCGGTGTACGCGGCGGGTGTCTATGTCGCGCCGCACGTGGCGAGCACGAGCATCCTCACCGCTTCGACAGCGATTCGGCTGGTCACATTTGCGGGCGCGGGCCTGCTCGTCGGCTGGTACGCGAGCCGGAACCGCTCGCTCGTGCGCCAGCTGCACGAGCGCGCGAACGAGGACTTCCTCACGGGGCTCGGCAACACACGGCTCTTCGACGAGGAGCTCGCCAATCGGTGCGGCGACGCACGGCCGTTCACGCTCGTGCTAGCCGACCTCGACGACTTCGGCCAGGTCAACGACATCCACGGCCACGAGGCGGGCAACGCCGCGCTCCAGCGCGTCGCGGACGTCTTCCGCGAGAGCGCCGGACCGGCGGCGGTCGTCGCGCGCGTCGGGGGCGACGAGTTCGCCCTTCTCACCTACCGGCCGGTCGGGCAGGCGGTGGAGCTCTGCACGCGGCTCGCGCGCACGCTCGCGGCGGAGAGCCTGCATATCAGCTTCGGCACGACGTCGTACCCCGACGACGGTGCGACGCCGGTGGAGCTCTTCCGCAAGGCGGACGACCGCCTGTTCACGGCGAAGCTCCTGAACCGGAACCGTCGCACCGTCGTCGCTGTTCGCTAAGCCGCGAGCGCGACCTCTCCGACTTCCGCGAGGCCGGGCGTGCGCTTGATCAGCGCCGCGGCGACCGCGCCGACCGCGACGAGCGCGCCGCCGACGTAGACGGCGGTCGACGTGCCGTGCACGAACGCCGCTCCGCTCTGGTAGCCGCCGACCCCGGAGAAGATCGAGGCGAGGACGGCGACGCCGAACACGCCGCCGAGCTCCCGGATCGCGTTCGTCGCACCGGAGGCCTTCCCCTCCTGGTCGGGCCGCACCGAGCTGAGCACGACGTTCGCGACAGGGGCGAAGAAGAGGCCCATGCCGATGCCGGAGAGCGCGAACGGCGCGACGAGGTCGATGTACGGGAGCGTCGGGGTCGAGATCGCGGCGATCCAGATCAGGCCTGCGGCCTGCAGCGCGAGACCGACGGCCATGAAGCGCTGCCCGCCGAACCGGTCGGAGAGCGCACCGGCGATCGGCGCGACGACCATCGGCATCGCCGTCCACGGCAGCACACGCAGCCCGGACTGCAGCGGCGAGTAGCCCTGCACCGTCTGGAAGAACTGCGCGAGGAGGAAGATCGAGCCGAACATCCCGAAGAACATCAGGAGCGACGCGATGTTCGTCAGCGTGAACGTGCGGCTGCGGAAGAACTCCATCGGCAGCATCGGAGCCTTCGTGCGCAGCTCCCAGGCGACGAAGGCCGCGACGAGCAGCGCACCGGCGACGATCGGGCCGACGATCCCGAGGCTCGTCCAGCCGTGCGCATTCCCGCGCACGAGTCCCCACACGATGCCGAGCAGGCCCGAGCTTGCGAGCGCGAGCCCGGGCAGGTCGAGGGACGAGTCGGCGCCGCGCGACTCCTCGAGATTGCGCCACGCAAGCGGCGCGAGCACGAGTCCGATCGGCACGTTGAGCCAGAAGATCCAGTGCCACGAGAAGCCGCTCACGACGGCGCCGCCGACGAGCGGGCCGATCGCGATCGCGAGACCTCCGACGCCGCCCCAGATGCCGAGCGCGAGCCCG
>DASYFU010000293.1:0-5235 GCA_036498225.1 Gaiellaceae bacterium
AGCCGGGCCCGCTCGACGACGACGAGCGCGCGCTTATGAACACGCACACCGTGCTCGGCGAGGAGATGCTCGGGCAGGTCGGCGGCCTTCTCGGCAACGTCGGCCATGTCGTCCGCTCGTCGCACGAGCGCTGGGATGGTGGCGGCTACCCGGACGGCCTCGCCGGCGAGAACATCCCGATCGCCGCGCGCATCGTCTCCGCGTGCGACGCCTGGAGCGCGATGACGACCGATCGCGCGTATCGCGCACGACTCTCGGACGAGGAAGCCGCGCTCGAGCTGAGCGTCTGCTCCGGCTCGCAGTTCGACCCGTTGGTCGTCGACGCACTCCTCGGCATCCTGCAGGGCTAGAGCCCCAGAGCCTCCGCGAGCGCCGGGTGCTGGGCGAGCTGGTCGCGCAGCCGCGTGATGTCGCGGGCACGGAACGTCACCGGCCCGCGTCTCGCCTGACCTTCGGTCTTGTACGCGAAGCGCACGAGCCGTTCGCCGTTCCGTGTCTCGAGCAGCTCCACGACCGACGAGAACTTCCGGTCGGCAGCCGCCTGCTTCACGGTGACCTGCTCGACGAGCTCCGCTGCGCCCCACGGTGTCGCTGTCTTCGTCGTTGTCGTCATGCAGACACCGTACGGCGACGAATGTCACGACGGTGTGCCGATTGGCCGACGGGACCGTAAAGATCCACCCATGCTGGCGAGGCTCGTCGTGCTGCAGTTCGCGGCCTTCACCGCGGCGGGCTGGCTGGTGAGCGCCGTCCTCGATCTCACCGGCGTGACGTCGTTGGCGGACGCGCTCTTCTACGCGGGGCTCGGGCTCGCGGTGCTCTCCGGGCTCGTCATCCTCGAATCGAGCAACGTTCCGTTGGCCCCGAACCTCCGCGCGGGCACGGCGCTCAGCCTGACAGGCGTCTCCGACCGGCTCGGGCTCGACGTTCCGGTGACCCGCGCCCAGGCGCTCGCAGTCGTCAGCGCGATCGTCAGCGCAGGCGGCCTCGTCGCCGCCGCCGTCCTCGTCGCGTGAGCTACGCGAGCACGAACGTCTGCCACGGCTCGTCGATTCCCTTGAGCCGGTGCGTCCCGCGGTCGGCGAATACGAGCCCGGAACCTGCCGTCAAGTCCTTGACCGTCCGCGACACGACGACCTCTCCCGCCTGTGCGCGACCCATCACGCGCGCGGCGATGTGGACGGCGATTCCGGTGACCGTGTCGTCGCGCAGCTCGATCTCTCCGACGTGGAGGCCCGCGCGGGCTTCGAGGCCGAGTGCGCGCACCCCGCGCGCCGGGCCGTCGAAGATCGCAAGCAGGCCGTCGCCCGCGCGATCGATCAACCGACCGCGGAACCGGTCGAGGATCTCGCTCGTGAGCCGGTCGTGACGTCCGAGCAGGTCCTGCCACTGCCGGTCGCCGAGCTCGGCGAGTTGCGCGGTCGACCCGACGATGTCCGTGAAGAGCACCGCGGCCAGGACTCGCTCGTCGCTGATTGCCGACGGCTCGTCAGTGGCGAGGAACCGTACGATCTCGTCCGCAACCCGCGCGTCCGCCCAGTAGAGCACCGAGGTGCCGTCCAGCGGCACGAAACGCGCGCCGGGAATCCTCTCCGCGAGCAGCGCTGCGGCAGCGCCCCCGCCCCCGATCGGGTTGGCTGCCGGGTGCGCGATCACGAGCGTCTCGGCCCGGATCAGAGGGAGAACGGCGCGCACGTCGATTTCCGACATCTGAATTCAGCCCTGCGCCATGTACATACGGTCGACGGCGAGGCGCTCATGGCGTCCATATGCGTGTCGGAGGTCATCGTCGGCAAGCAGGTCCGGCGCCCCTCCGGCGAGGCTGACGCCTCGTCCCCAGTCGTTTCTGATCGATTCCACCGCCGCCTCGATCTCCGACGCGTCGACGCCTTGCGGGTAGTCGTCGGCGCGAACGAGGCGCTGCACACAGTCCTGGAGCACAAGGCGCGCACACCGGTCGGGATGCGTGGCGGCGAACAAGAGCGCCGGCCAGCCGCCGAAGGTGGTCGCGACGACAGCCGTGCGCGCGGATTCTGCGGCGTCGAGCACCGTGCGCAGGTCTCCGGCCGCCTGCTCGACCGTCGCGCCGAACTGCGCGCGCTCTATCGGCGCTGCGTCCGACGCTCCGTTGCCGCGCTTGTCGAAGAGGATGAGCCGTCCCAACGAGGCGAGACGACGCAAGAAACGCTCGATCTGGGGGATCTCCCACATCAGGTCGATCGACGACGCCCAGTCGGTCGAGAGGATCAGATCCACGGGGCCGCTGCCGACCACCTGGTAGGCGATCCGCGCACCGTCCGGGGCGCGCGCAAACCGTGTTATCGGAATGTCGCTGCGCATCGCGCCGCGCGCCTCGCTAGGAGCGGCCGATGATCTCGATCCGATAGCCGTCCGGATCGCGGACGAAGCACAGAAGCGAACCGCCCTCGCGCACCCGATACGGCTCACGCTCGGGCTCGATGCCCTGCTCCTCGAGCCGGCCGAGCGTTGCATCGAGGTCATCGACGCCGACGGCGATGTGGCCGTAACCCGTCCCGATCTCGTACGTGCGGCCGTCGTGGTTGTACGTCAGCTCGAGCACGGACTTCTGATCGCCCATCGAGAAGAAGTAGTTGGTCGCCTCCAGCTCTCCGTCGCGAACGATGTCCATGTCGCGCTCGAATGTGAAGCCCAGTGCCTCGTAGAAGGCCTTGCTCTTCTCCGGATCGGTGATCCGGACCATCGTGTGCAGATAACGAGTCATGCGCGAGAGGCTACCCGCCGCGCGGATCGTCCTTGCGCGCAATCTCGCCGGCCTCGCCGCGCTTCCGCACGAGCTCGTAGTTCGGCCCGCGGCGGATCACGTCCTCGATCTCGGGCAGCTCGTGCCCGGACGCGACGACGAAGACCGTCGGATCCGCCCGCGCCTCCTCGTACGTCTCCAGCGTCAGCTTGAGGGCGAGGCCGCAGTCGAGGTTCGAGCACTCGCACAGGAAGTCGTAGACATGCTCGTCCCGCCCCTGCCGAAGGGCGGCCTGCTCGATTCCCTCGTTGACCTCCCGGAACAGTCGCTCGTTCTCGGCCAAGCGGCGCTCACGCTCGTCCACGTCAGTGGTTTTCCCGAACGAGCTCGTCCTGAAGCATCGAGTAGAGCACGGCGTCCTGCCATTCCCCACCCTTGAGGTAGGCCCTGCGCTTGACGCCTTCGCGGACGTAGCCCACCCGCTCGGCGTGCGCGATCGCGCGCTCGTTGAACCCGTAGATCTGGACCTCGAGCCGGTGGAAGCCCATCTCCCCGAGGACGAGCCGCTGGAACGCGCGTGCCACGTCGTCGCCGAGCTTGCACCCGCGAAAACGGGGGTGCACAGCCAGCCTCCCGCCCTCGACGATGCCGTGGCGCGCGTTCGCGACCCGGTACGACGCGCTGCCGACTCGCTCGCCATCCGCCTCGGCGACGAACCACCCGAACGACTCCGGCTCGTGCTCGGACCGGTCGATGTCGGCGAGCACCTCGTCCAGCGACTCCGGCGGGCGCCCGAGGAACTCCCGCGTGTCCTCGCCGGTGACCAGCTCGAGGAGGAAGTCCGCGTCAGAGCGGTTCGCGCGCCGGAGCTCCACGGACACGCTGCGACGCTATCCGAAGCGCTCCGGTGCCGAGCGCGACGCCCGCGAGGACGAGCGCCAAGCCGCCGAACGCGGTCGCGCCGAAGCGCTCGCCGAGGAAGATCGCGCCGTACGCGAGCGCGATCGGCGGGATGAGGTACGTCACGAGCGACGCGTACGCCGCGCCCGCGCGCGTGATGAGCGCGAAGAACAGGAGGTAGGCGAGCGCCGTGCCCGGGATGCCGAGCGCGACGACGGACGCGATCTCCTTCCAGCCCGGCGTCGAGTGCGGCGCCTGGACGATCCCGGCCGGCAGCGCCGCGAGCGTCGCGACGCCCGTCGACGCGAGCGCGATGACCACCGGCGGCACGGCGGACAGGTGGCGTCCCGTCAGGAGGCCGCCGATCGCGTAGCAGAGCGCCATCCCGACGACGGCGAGCGCGCCGAGCACCTTGCCGGAGGGCTGCGCGCCGACGAGCAGCGCGACGCCGACGAAGCCGATGAGGATGCCGGCGAGCCGCGGACCGGTGACACGCACTTCGCGGAAGAAGCCGAAGGCGATCACCGCGTTGAAGATCGGAACGGCCGCCTGGAGGATGGACGCGAGCCCGGAGTCGATCCGCGTCTCGCCCCAGGACAGGAGCCAGAACGGGGCAGCCGTGTTCACGAGCGCGACCGTGACGAGCCAACCAGCGTTTGCACGGAGGGCGGCGACGGCCACGCGCGTGCCGGTCGCGAAGGGGACGATGGCTGCGAGCGTCACTGCAGCGAGCCCGAGCCGCCCCAGGATGAGCGTCGCCGGCGAGAGCTGCCGGTCCGCCACCTTGATGAACATGAAGGACGCGCCCCAGATGAGGGCGAGCGCGACGAGCATCGCGAGGTTCCCTCGCCTCATGGGCTATCTGTATCAGGGGCTAGACTGAATCGCCTGACGCAGGTCGTGGATCAGCCGCTTCATCGCGCCCTTGGTCTCACCGACCAGGAGGCCGATCGAATCCGGGAGCTTCTCGGCCGCGATCCGAACCACTTCGAGCTCGCGGTCTTCTCGCTCCTGTGGTCCGAGCATTGCGGGTACAAGCACTCGGCGCCGCTGCTGCGCCGCCTACCCTCCGCCGGCGATCGCGTGCTGCAGGGGCCGGGCGAGAATGCGGGCGTGCTCGACCTCGGCGACGGCGTCGCGGTCGCCTTCAAGGTCGAGTCGCACAACCATCCGTCGGCCGTCGAGCCGTTCCAGGGAGCGGCGACCGGGATCGGCGGAATCCTGCGCGACATCGTCGCGATGGGAGCACGTCCGATCGCGCTCCTCGACGGGCTCTGGTTCGGCGACGGCGGCCACGACTTCGATCGCGCGGTCGCCGGCATCGGCCACTACGGCAACTGCGTCGGCGTGCCGAACGTCGGCGGCCAGACGGTGTGGGACGAGGCGTACCGCGGCAACTGCCTCGTCAACGCGATGTGCGTCGGGCTGGTCGACTCGCACCGGCTGCAGACGGCGAAGGCGCAGGGGCCCGGCAACGTCGTCGTTCTCTTCGGCGCCACCACCGGCCGCGACGGCATCGGCGGCGCCTCCGTCCTCGCCTCGGCGGAACTGGGAGAGGCCGACGAGGCCAAGCGCCCAAGCGTCCAGATCGGCGACCCATTCGCGGAGAAGAA
>DASYFU010000294.1:0-8260 GCA_036498225.1 Gaiellaceae bacterium
TGCCGCGACGGATTGCCGGACGCCGGGTCCGGGCGGGTGTCGACGACCGTGTTGTGCTCGACGTCGCACATCGAGCGGTCGTTGCAGTAGATGCCGACGCCGAGCGCGTCGCGAACCTCGTTGTTCATGACCATGCCCATCGACATCTCCGTCACGGAGATGCCGTTCATCGTCGTGCGGCTGACGTGGTTGCCGATGACGTCCGACATGGAGGAATGCGTCGTGATGCCTTCCATGCCGCCGACGACGTTGCAGCCCTCGACCATGCTCATCCCCATCCCCATGTTGTAGGAGATGTCGATGCCCTGGCCGAACGCGTTGCCGAGCATGTCGATGTTGCAGTTCTTGATGACGACGCCTGCGAGACGGACGTGGATGCCGTCGAGCTTGGCGCCGGACACCGAGACGCCGTCGAGCAGCGTGTTCCGGTAGCCGTCGATGGTGATCCCGTTCTCGCCGCCCACGACCGAGACGTTCTCGATCGTGACGCCGTTCGCGCGGACGACGATGCCTCCGCGGACGACCGCGCCCGGCTCGCCGATGAGGACCTCCCGGTGCGTGATGACGAGCGGCCCCTGGTGCACGCCGGCGGCGAGGTGGACGACCGGCGGTTCCAATGCGTACGCCGTGCCGGCAGCGGACGCGAGCACGACGCCGGCCGAGATCGCAGCTGCCGCGCCGAGGCGACCGAGCTCACCGCCGTCCTCCGAGTAGGTGAGACGCAGGAGCGGGAAGCCCGCGTGGGCGAGGAGCTGCGCGACGAGCCAGCCGGCGAGGAACAGGACGATCGCCTGCCAGAGCGGCGCGGCGATGCCGGCGGCCCGCATGCACAGAAGGACGACGCCGAGCTCGAGCGCGCCGAGCGGCGCCGCGATCCACGCCGGCTGGTACCGCAGTAAGAGGTGGTACGCCTGTACGTCGAGCGCGAGCCCGACGCCGAGCATGAGCGCGCCCGCCTCGACCGGCCACCACTTGTGCTCGACGGCGCCGAGCACGCACGCGGCGGCGAGCACGGGCACGAATGCCGCGATGCGCGACTCGATGCGGCCCCTCAGCGTGTACGACACGACCTGATCCTTCGGAGGAAGCGGTGGGCGACGTACCGCGCGCCGGCAAGCGTGTCTGCCGCCGGATAGGCCCACTGCGCCGCGGCGCCGGTGAGCGCGAGCGTTCGCGTCTCGTTCGTGAGCGCCGGCACCGTTGCATCCGGGGCGAGCACGATCCACGCGTTCGCGGTCTCGAGACCGTGTTCTTCGACGAGGCGTGCGAGCAGCGGATCCTCGTCGAAGCCGCAGCGGAAGCCCGTCGCGCAGATCACCTGCGCGCTCCCGTTCACGGCCTGCTCGACATGGAAGCGCCCTTCCATCTCGGCCGCCGCCAGCGGCTCGTCCCACTGCCGTCCGGGCGGGTAGCTGGGCGCCAACAGCGTCTTCAGTCTCTCCGCGCGCTCCCCCGCGGAAAGACGGTGGAAGCCGTCGAGTCCGCGGCGGGAGAAATACTCGCGCGGGACGTTGAGGGGCCGCCGAACGGGCTCGCGACGGCGGACGGAGACGACCTCGGCGCCGGCGTCGAGCGCGTTCAGCCACTCGGTCGCTGCTGCGAGCCCGGCGCCGACGACGGTCACGGTCGACGCGTAGTCGTGCGGCTCGTACGCGTGCACGGCGCGCGGGTCGCCGCGCAGCTCGTCCGGCATGTTGAGGCCCGGATGCCCGGTCGCGACGAGCACGTGGCGGAACACGCCCCGGCCGTCGAGCTCGAATCCGCCCTCGGCCGCGCGGATCCGCTCGACGCGCTCGCGGCGGAGGCTTCGATCCCAGCCGCTGCGCGTGCGCACGCGTTCCACGTGCGCGAGGAACTCGCCGACCGTCGGGTGGTAGCGGTCGAGCAGGGAGCCGACGAGCGGCACCGGCGAACGGCGGGCGACCGCCGAGCGGAAGGAGAGCCCGGGGAACGACGTCGGCAGGCAGTGCCCGTCGCTCTCCGATCGCATCTCCCGCTGGCGGATTGCTGCTGCCCGGCGCCGGAACGTTCCCGCCGGGTCGTCGTCCGTCCCGAAGACGGCGATCTCCTCCGGCTCGAGCTCGCGGCGCAGCGTCTGGTACGCCGTGAATCCGGCGAGCCCAGAGCCGACGATCGCGACGCTCACTTCACGGAGCCGGCCAGCAGTCCCTGGACGAAGTAGCGCTGGAACGCGAGGAACACGCAGAGCGGGATGACGAGCGAGATGAACGACGCCGGCGCGATGATGTCGATGCTCGTCCCGAACTCGCGCAGCTGTCCGGCGATCCACACGGTGATCGGTGTCGTGTTCTGCCCGAACGTCAGCGCGACGAGCAGGTCGTTCCACGTCCAGAGGAACTGGAAGATCGCAAGCGACGCGATCGCCGGCAGTCCGAGCGGCAGGATGAGCCGCAGGAAGATGACGATCTCGTTCGCGCCGTCGATGCGCGCGGACTCGAGGATGTCCTTCGGCAAGCCGACGAAGAAGTTGCGCAGCAGGAAGACCGCGAACGGCAGGCCGAACGCGGTGTGGAAGAGGGCGATCCCGTACCACGTGTCGAAGAGCCCGAACGTGTCGTAGAGCTTGAACATCGGGATGAGCGCCATCTGCAGCGGCACGACGAGCAGGCCGATCACGCCGATGAAGAGCCAGTCCCTTCCCGGGAAGTCGAGCCACGCGAACGCGTAGCCCGCGAGCGCGCCGAGAATGACGACGAGGGCCGTGTTGCCGACTGCGATGTACGCCGTCGTCTTCAGGGCGGTGACGAGACCGGAGTTGTGGAACAGCGCGCTGTAGTTCGACCAGGTGGCGAGGCTCGGATGCGAGAAGATCTGCCACCAGCCCGCGGATGCATCCGCGGACGCGGGCAGGATCGACGTGATGAAGAGCCCGATCGTCGGCACGAGCCACGCCGCGCCGATGACGACGAGCACGATGTTCACCGGCGTTCGCGTGATCGCGCGCAGGATTCTCGCCGAGGTGGCGTCGCCGGGTGCGGGGATCTCGATCGCAGGTGCGGCGGCGGCCACTACGCCTCCCTCTTGAAGCGTCGGATGTTGAGCGCGAGCACCGGGATGACGAGCAGGAACAGGAACACCGCGATCGCCGAGCCGACGCCGAAGTTTCCTGCTCCCTGGAAGGCCGTGAAGTACATCGCCAGTGCGATGACGTTCGCCTTCGCGTACTCCGACTCGGGCGCGAGCGCGTACACGATGTCGAACACCTTGAGGACGTTGATGATCATCGTGACGAAGACGACGCTCAGGACCGGCATCAATAGCGGCACGGTGACGCGGCGGAAGGTCTGCCATTCGGAGGCGCCGTCCGTTCGCGCAGCCTCGAGCACGTCGCGGGGCATCGCCGCCAGGCCGGCGCCGATGACGACCATCGCGAAGCCCGCCCAGATCCAGATGTACGCGATGAGGAGCGACGGCACGATGAGATTCGGGCCGAGCCAGGCGAAGCCGCCGAACGGCTTCGCGAACGTCTGCGCGCCGATCGCGACGTTGTACGTGCCGGCCGGGACCTTGGAGAAGTCGAAGGTGCCGTCCGCCTTCGACGTCGTCGACTGGATCGTCTTCCCCGCTGCGTTGCGAAGCTCCACCGTGACACCCGGAAGGCCGAGCTCGCCCTTCTCCACGACACCCGGCTTGCCGCCGCCGGGCTTGAAGTCGCGCCAGACCGTGCCGACGATGTCGCCGGGCTTGGGCGCGGGCTTCACCGCCTGCACGGAGCTCTTCGGCACCTGATTGGGCGCGATGCCGGTCAGCCCGAGCAGCGCGACGCCGCCCGGATGCGTCGGCGTCTTGAGCACGAGCGCACCGCCGCTCGTTTGCAGGCTCGGTGTCGACGGGAGCGCGGTCGAGAGGACGCCGGCCGGGCTGATCGCGCCGGAGATCGTCTTTCCGAGGGCGTTGATCGCGCCCAGCCCCGGATCCTGCTGGTACATGATCCGCCACGTCACGCCGGTGGCGAACGCAGAGATCGCCATCGGCAGGAAGACCGCGGTCTTGAACGCGACCGCCCAGCGGATCCGCTCGGTCAGCACGGCGAAGACGAGGCCGACCGCGGTGACCATCGCCGGCACGACCGCGACCCAGATGGCGTTGTTCTTGATCGCCGTCGTCAGCGTCGACGTCGTGAACAGCGTTCTGTAATTGGAGAAGCCGACCCAGTGGCCGAGGAAGCCCGTCGGGCCGAAGAAGCTTCTGATGATGGTGTAGACGGCCGGGTAGACCATCCACACGCCGAGCATGAAGAGCGCAGGCGCGAGGAAGAACGCGCCCACGAGATAGCGGCCGAGCCTGCCCGGTTCACGACCGGGGGGCGGAGCCGCCACGACGGGCGGCTCCGCTGTGATTCCCCCAGCAGTCATGTCGTTACTTCTTGTACGCCGCCGCGGCGGCCTTCTCGAGTTGCTGCTGGATGCCCGTGATGTCCTTGGGGTTCTTCAGGAACGTCTGGAAGAGCCCCCACTCGCCCTGTCCGGTCGTCGCGCCGAACGCCGGCGGCTGGTTGTCGGACATGTCGAACACGACCGATTTCGCCGACAGGATCGGCGCCTCGGTCGCCTTCGTGATCGGATCGGGATAGATGCTCGCCGGCACGTTGTGGTTGCCGGTCCCGAAGCCGCCCTGCTTCGCCCAGATCTCGGCCGCCTGCGGCGAGGCGAGGTACTTGACGAACGCCTCGATGGCCGGGTTGTCGCGGAAGGTGACGAAGAGGTCGCCTGCGATCTCCACCGCGCTCGCGTCGGGGCCGGGAGTGATCGACGGCCACGTGAACGTGTTGAAGCCCGTCTTCGGCTTCGCCTTCGTCGAGGACGTGATGACGCCGCCGACGAAGTCGGCCTCGAACACCATCGCGGCCTTCGGGGGCGAGCTGAACGCGTTCGTCACCGAGGTGTTGAACCCGTTCTGCAGCGCGCCGCTCGTACCGCCGGCGATGTTGCTCGTGTCTCCGACGATCTTCGCCATCGTCGTGAGCGCCGTCTTCACCGAGGGATCGGTCCACTTGATCTTGTGCTGGCTCAGCGCGTCGTACTTCGCTGCGCCGAACGTGCGCAAGTAGATGTTCTCGAACATGTCGGTGAGCGTCCACCCGTCGGCGCCGCCGATCGAGTACGCCGGCGTCCCGCTCGCCTTGATCGTCTGCGCGTCCTTCAGCAGCTGCGCGAACGTCTTCGGAGGCGTGACGCCCGCCGCCTTGAAGGCCGGGACGTTGTACCAGACGACCGACTTGTTGGCCGCCTTGAACGGCAGCGCGTACAGCTTGCCGCTGAAGGTTCCGAGCGAGAGCCACGCAGGTGCGAAGTTCTTCGACATCGTGGACTTCGCGTACGTGATCGGCTTCAGCTTGCCCTGTGTGGCGAACTGCGCGATCGTGCCCGGCTGCGCGATGTCGGCCATGTCAGGCGGATGACCGCCGGCGACGGCCGTCGCCAGCACCGTCGGCAGGTTGTTGCCGACCGGCTTGTAGTTGACGTGGACCTTCGGATAGAGCTTCTGGAAGGCGTTGATCACGTCCTGGAACTGCACCTGTCCCGACGACGACGTCCAGATGCCGTCGAACGTGATCGTTCCCGAGACTGCCTGGTTCCCACGTGCCTTCGCAGAAGAGCTCGTGCGGGCGCCTGCGAGCCCCGTGACGAGCAGCGCGGTCGCGAGTGCTGCGACGGCGACGACCGCGATGCGTGTACGCGTCATGCGTCTCCTTTCGTCCCTTGACCGTCGTAGATACCGAGTCCTGTGTGCGGATCGAAGAAGTGGAGCGAGCGCGTGTCCACGGCGACCTCGACCGGCTGCCCCGGTCGAACGCGAGAACGCGCGCCGAACCGGCCGACGAGCGTGGCGGAGTCGCTCGCGGCGGCTTCGTCGACCGCCCGTTCGTCGCCGACGTCCTGGGCGAGCTCGCGCACGTCCTCGGTCGTAGCGTGCTTCGCCTTGATGCCGAAGTGCACCATGATCTCCGAGCCGAGCGCTTCCGTCAGCTCGGTGTTGCCACGCAGCCGCTGCTCGTTCGGCGAGCTCGGCACGAGCGCGGCGTCCTCGAGGTCCTCGGGCCGGATGCCGAGGACGATCTGCTTGCCCTCGTATGCAGCGAGTCCGGGGCGCGCCTTCACCTCGTCGGCCTCGATCGTGATCGACTGCTCGCCGAGCTTCGCGGCGTAGCCGCCGTTCTGTCGCTCGAGGGTCGCCTCGATCATGTTCATCGCGGGGCTCCCGATGAAGCCGCCGACGAAGAGGTTGACCGGCTTGTCGTACAAGGTCTGCGGATCGGCGACCTGCTGGAGCTCTCCCTTGCGCATGACGGCGACGCGATCGCCCATCGTCATGGCCTCGACCTGGTCGTGCGTGACGTAGATGGTCGTCACGCCGAGGTCGTGCTGGATGCCGGCGATCTCGGCGCGCATCTGGACGCGGAGCTTCGCGTCGAGGTTCGAGAGCGGCTCGTCCATGAGGAACGCGGCCGGCTCGCGCACGATCGCGCGGCCCATGGCGACGCGCTGGCGCTGGCCGCCCGAGAGCGCGCGCGGCTTGCGCTTGAGGAACGGCTCGAGGCCGAGGATGCGCGCCGCGTTCGCGACGCGCTTCGCGATCTCGTCCTTCGGAAGCTTCTTGATCTTCAGCCCGAAGGCGATGTTGTCGTACACGGAGAGGTGCGGGTACAGCGCGTAGCTCTGAAAGACCATCGCGATGTCGCGGTCGCGCGACGGCACGTGGTTGACGATCCGCTCGCCGATCTTGAGGACGCCGCTCGAGATGTCCTCGAGTCCGGCAACCATCCGAAGGGCGGTCGTCTTGCCGCATCCGGACGGCCCGACGAGCACCATGAACTCACCGTCCTGGATGTCCAAATCCAGGTCATGGACCGCCGTAGTTCCGTCGGCGTACGTCTTCGTGACCCGATCGAACGACACTCCGGCCATCGGCGGAATTCCTCCCTGTTCGACTCCTGGCGCGATCCTAAACGGACACGGCACCTCCGAGTCGAGTAACGTGCCGATCGGCACCAGCGACTCAGGGGAGGTCGAGATGCAGATCGGCGGCGTGATGCGCGTACAACTCGTCACCGCGCGGCCCGATCAGACGGCCGCGGAGGCAATCCGGACGATGCTCGACGCCGGGGTGGGGTCGGTCATCGTCGTCGACGGGCCGGAGCCCGTCGGCATTTTTACGGAACGCGATGTATTGCGCCTTGCCGGCGCCGGCGCCTCGTTCGGGACGTCGCTCCTGCGGGACGTCATGACGCCGAGTCCCCTGACCGTGTCGCCGGACGTCGGGATCCTCGACGCGGCCCAGCTCATGGGCGCGCGCAACCTGCGCCACCTTCCCGTGGTGGAGGGCGGCAACCTCGTCGGGATCGTCTCGATCAAGGACGTGCTCGGCTTCCTCGCCGAGCGCCTGTGGTCGGAGCGCGACGAGGCCGCGCACGACACCGCGCGCGCGTTGCTCGACCGGCGCTAGCCCGTCACCTGTGGTGCGCCGCTCCCCGTGTCCGGCGGTGGGGCGATCTCGATGGCGTCCCGCCCGCGCCGGCGACGCACCTCGAGCAGCACGCCGACGACGATCGCGCCGATCGCGAGCACCAGGGTCCACCGGGTCATGCTCGCGATCGTGTCCTGCGCTGCGTGCTCCCATTGCCCGCGTGAGCTCAGGTTGGACGGGCTGGAGTCCTTGACGAAGTCCATGCCGAACGGGAAGCGGCGCTCGTGGCGCCCGATCCATCCATGGGAGATCGAGGGCAGTACGAGGCAGATCGCTGCCCCTGCCAGCGCCGACGCGTAGATGCCGTACCGCCGAAGCGCGAGGGACGCGGCGCCCACGGACAGCAGCACGGCGGGGGTGATCAACGCTGCTCCCCAGATCAGCGCTTCGCGGCCGCCGGCGGGTGGCCCCTCGTGCACGCCGACGACGCGTGGCTTGTCGAGGGCCAGTGATGCAGCGAGGAGAGACGCGAGATAGAGCGGTACCGAGAGCAGCGCGGCGAGAGCGAGCGATGCCTTCGACCTGAAACGCGGCCGCCGCATCACATTCGGCCCCCTTCGAGCACGCGCGCGAGGAACTCGCGCGTGCGCGCCTCGCGAGGCGCGGTCAGGATCTCTGCTGGAGGGCCTTGCTCCCAGATGACGCCTGCGTCGAGAAAGCAGATCGTGTCTGCGACCTCGCGCGCGAAGCTCATCTCGTGCGTCGCGATGATCATCGTTATGCCGACGTCGGTGAGTGAGCGAACGAGGTTCAGGACCTCGGCGACGAGCTG
>DASYFU010000295.1:0-16941 GCA_036498225.1 Gaiellaceae bacterium
AGCTGGCGAAGGCAGGCGTGCGCGACGTCGTGCTCGTCGAGAAAGGGGAGCTGACGAGCGGCTCGACGCATCACGCCGCGGGGCTCGTCACGCAGTTCAACCCGTCGCCGACGATGATGCGCTTCCGCCGGTACAGCGTCGAGCTGTACACGGAGCTGGGCGTCTTCGAGCAGGTCGGGAGCCTGCGCATCGCCTCGAGCGAGGAGAGCTTCCTCGAGCTGCGCCGCGGCGTGAGCCGTGCGCACGCGATCGGCCTCGACGCGGAGCTCGTCGGGCCGGAGGAGGCGCTGCGACACTTCCCGCAGATCTCGCCCGACTCGCTCTACGGCGCGGTGTGGATGCCGGGCGACGGCTACGTCGATCCGCACATCGCGTCGTACGCGGTCGCGTCCGCGGCGCGCGAGCTCGGCGCCGAAATTCGCACGCGCACCCTCGTCACCGGCATCGACGTGCGCGACGGCCGCGTCGTCGGCGTCCAGACCGAGCACGGGCCGATCGAGTGCGAGGCGGTCGTGAACGCCGCCGGCATGTGGGCGCCGCGCGTCGCGCAGATGGTGGGCGCGTTCGCGTGCTCCATCCCGGTCGACCACCAGCACGTCGCGCTGCACGCGGTCGAAGGGCACGTGCTGCCGCACGACACGCCGTGCTTTCGCGACACCGACAACCTCGTCTACGGCAAGGCGGAGAGCGGCGGCGTCCTCTTCGGCGGATACGAGCCGAACCCGGTCTCGCGCTGGGAGGACGGTGTGCCGTGGGACCACGGCGCGCGGGCGCTCCCGGCTGACCACGCGCGGTTCGAGCAGTTGATGGCGGGCGCCGTCCGCCGGTTCCCGTTCCTCGACGACGCGGGGCTGATCGCGCTCGTGTGCCATCCCGACGCGATGACGCCGGACGGGAACCCGCTGCTCGGCCCGATGCCCGGCGTCGACGGGTTCTGGATGGCTGCCGGCCTTTCGCTCAACGGGTTCGGCGGCGCGGGCGGGATCGGGAAGGCGCTCGCCGAGCTGTACACGGAGGGCGCGGCCGAGGTGGACGTGCAGCCCTACCGGCCGTGGCGCTTCGGCGGCCCGTACCGCGACAACGATTTCGCCGCCGCGGCCGGCCGCGAGGTCTACAAGTACTACTACCGGCTGAGGTACCCGTACGACGTGTCCGAGGCGGGCAGGCCGAAGCGCCTGTCGCCGCTCCATGTTCGAACGGAGACGCTCGGCGCGGTCTTCGGGACGAAGAACGGGTGGGAGCGGCCGGACTGGTTCCGTCCTGGCGAGCCGTCGCGTCGCGCGGGCGAGGACCAGCGGCTCGTCGGCTGGGCCAAGCCGATCTGGTTCGACCGCGTCGCGGTCGAGCACGCGGCCATTCGCGAGCGGGCGGGGATGCTCGACATGACGTCGTTCGGGAAGCTCGAGCTGTCCGAGCTCGACGTGCTCGAACGCGTGTGCGGCGCGCGCATCGACCGGCCGGTCGGCTCGGTCGTGTACACGCAGCTGCTCGACGAGCGCGGCCGCATCGTCGGCGACGTGACGGTGACGCGGCTCGCGGAGGATCGGTTCCGCGTCGTCACCGGCGCAGGGGCGGTCGACAGCGATCGCGGGTTTCTGGAGATGCACGGTGCGCGGGTGACCGACGTGACCGACGACTGCGCGGTGATCGGGCTGTGGGGGCCGGCGGTGCGCGGCGTGCTCGAGGACTTCCCGTTCCGCACCGCGCAGGAAATCGACGTCGGCGGCGTGCGCGTGCTCGCGCAGCGGATGACGTACGTCGGCGAGTACGGCTATGAGCTGTACGTCGCGCCCGGCGAGGCGGCCCGCGTGTGGGACTTCCTGATGGAGACCGTGCAGCCCGAGCCGGTCGGCTATCTCGCGCTCGACTCGCTGCGCATCGAGAAGGGGTATCGCTACTTCGGCACCGATCTCACGGCGTCGGACACGCCGTTCGACTCCGGGCTCGGCTTTGCGATGGCGAAGGAAAAGTGGCCTTCGCTGGATCGCAATCCGCCGACGGCGCTGCGCACGCTGCTGCTCGTCGGCGGGGAGGAGTATCTGACGCTGTACGGCGGCGAGGCCGTCCGCCGCGGCGACGAGGTGATCGGCCGGGTCCGCAGCGCCGCGTACGGGTTCACGGTGAGGCGAAACGTCGCACTTGTGAAGGTTCCCACAGGTTTGACAGAAGGCGACCTCGTCGAGGTCGACGTCATGGGCGACCTCGTTTCGGCGACCGTTTCGGCAACCGACCTACTTTCTCGCTAGCCTCCGGCTGGCGTCTGGATGCAGCGGCTCAGTGACTCGTATATGCAGGTCTTCAATGCGGCGATGACAGCGGCCGTCGAGCGCCTGCAACAGCTGCCCGACGACGAGATCGCGGAGTTGACGCGCTACTCGGGGATCGTCGGCCTCGCCGCCGAGCACGTGCAGGCGACGCGGACCGCGCAGAACGTCAAGACCGGCTGAGAACGAGGAGGGGCGGCTCTCGCCGCCCCTCGAACGTCCGCTACTCCGCGGGTATCTCGTTGTAGACCATGCCGAGGTCCATCCCTTGCCGCTTCCGCACGATGCGGGAGCCGACGTAGATGGCGAGCGCCACGGCGTACAGGCCGCCCATGTACCAGAGCGAGCCCGTGTTGTTCGAGCCGTACACGCCGTCCTGCAGCCACTTGTAGATGCAGAAGCCGAGGAAGGCGAGGAACAGCGCGGCAGCCGCGGTGATCAGCGGGATGCCGGCCACCTTGTACTTCGCGATCGGGGACGCGTTGTAGATCTCCGGCTTGCGCCACGGCAGCACGCCCGCAGCGACCGTCGACCCGAGGAACGTCACCGCGATCACGAGCGTCGCGTCGAGTGTCCACGAGGTGAACGTCGAGTTGTACGCGTAGAAGTACGAGATGATCAGCGATGGCCCGAGCATGATCAGGATCGCGTAGTACGGCGTCCCGCGCCGGTCGACGCGAGCGGCCCACTCCGGGAGGATCCGGTCGAACGCGGTCGCGAAGATGACGCGGCTCGCGGTGAGGAACACCGTCCCGACCCAGCCGAAGAACCACAACGACATGAGCAGGATGACGATGAACTGCAGCCACGGGCTGACGAAGAACGTCGCCAGCGTCACCGGATACGGCCAGACGCCGCCGAGCGCGTCCTTGCCGTTCCACCACGCGTTGTTCGCCGAGTTGTAGAAGTTCCAGCCCATCGTGTGCGCGATCAGCAGGATGAAGATGACCGCGAGGATCGTCGTGACGACGAGCGCGCCCGCCATCGCGTAGATGTTCTTGCGGAAGTCCGAGGCGCCGCGGACTTCGCCGTACAACGTCGCGCCCCAGTTCGACCACAGGTTGAAGAACGCGATCATCGGGATGAGCAGGATCGTCGACCCGAATGCGAGCCCGCCGAGCGAGTTCGCACCGTGGTACGTGCTCTTCAACGTGTCCGCGTACGCGTTCGGCGACTTCGAGCCGTACGTGTGCTGCGCGTAATGGTTGAACGCGCCTTCGAACGCGGTCTTCGTGTGGAAGATCAGCAGGCCGAAGATGATCAGTAGCCCGACCATCCCGCCGTAGAAGCAGATCTTCTGCAGGCGCGCATATCCGCGCATGCCGATCGAGATGAAGAACGCCGCGAGGAACGCGGTGATCACCGACGCGGTGAAGATGCCCCTCGGCTCGTTGAAGAACGTCACGAAGCCGTGCCAGCCGAGGATCGCGCCGAGCGGCTGGAAGAACTCCTTGCTCAGGATGTTCGCGTAGATGGGCACCCAGTGCCAATTGATGAACCACCAGCCGCAGACGGCCAGCGTGAACCCGATTCCGCCGCCGAGCACGCGGCTCACCCAGACGTAGTCGCCGCCGGCGCGCGGCATCACCGCGATCAGCGCGGCATAGACGATCGTCTGGAACACGAGGTACGCACCCGAGAGGATGATCGCGAGCAGCAGGCTGCCCTTCGGGATGAACGGAGCGTCCGCGAAGATGTACAGCCCGAGGGTGATGAGGTTGATCGAGAACGTCGCGTAGATGAACGCGTCGTGCACCGACCAGCCCCGGACCAGTCCGGTCGCCTTCCGGACGAACAGTGAGCGCTCTTGGTACGGAGCGTCACCGGCAATGGTCGCCATGCAGCTTCCCTCCTCCTATCCGCTGGTGAGCAGGAACCGCTTGACCTTCTTCTTGCCGTCCAGATCGATGAGTGCTCCGAGCAGGTCGCCCTGCTCGTAGGTGCTTCCGGGATTAATGCAGAGCGTTCGGCCGATACGGGTGTTGCCGCGGGCCTCGTGGATGTGGCCGTGGAGCGAGAGCGCGGGCTCGTTCTCCTCGATCGCCGCGCGGACCGCCGTCGAGCCCACCGGCCTAACCGCGCGGCCCGCATCCTTCAGGTCCATGTCCTCCGTCAACTCGGGCGCGTCGTCGAGCCCGGAGTGGTACGGCGGGCAGTGGAAGCTGAAGACCGTTCGCTCCTTCGGGGCCGTCACCTGCGCGATCACCTTGTCGAGGCGCGCCTTCAGGTCGGGCTCGTCCTCCTCGCGATAGGTGTCCCACGGCGTCCGGTTCGACCAACCGGTGGACGCCATCTGGAAGCCCTCGATGTCGAGGACGCGGCCCTCGGCGAGCTCGACGGTCTTCGCGTTCTCGATGATGTCGTCCACCTCGAACTGGTTGTCGTTGCCGGGGCAGCAGATGACGCGCATCCCGGTGCCGCCGACGCGCTCGTCCGCCATGCGCATCCACTTCTCGACGGTCTCGAGCATCTTCTCGTGGAAGAGCGCGTGCCACTTGCTCTCGTCGGCCTCGAGCTCGCGCAGGTGGTCGGTGTTCGTGCGGAACGGGTAGTAGCCGCGGCGGATGACGGCGTCCTCGAAGGCGAGCACGTCGTCCTCGGTCGTCATCTCGCGGCGGTTCTCGAGCAGGGTCGAGTGCCAGTTGCCGCCGCCGTCGTCGATGACGGGGACGAGCGCCTTGCCCGTCATGTCCCCGCCGAGGACGAGCACGTCGGCGCTGTAGTGCTTGCCGGCGTTGAGGAACTTCCGCCAGCAGGTCTCCGAGCCGTGCACGTCGGTCGCGAAATAGAGGCGCATAGGCGCTATCTAAACCTCTTCGGGCAGCTCATACCAGCGTTTTCGCTCGCCGACTTTCGCGCGCAGCTTCCAGCCGCGCGACTTGGGCGTTCCCTCGATGCGGTCGAGCAGGCGGGAGAGACGCGTCGAGACGATCTCGCGATCGACCGCGTAGTTGCCGAGGTGCTGCCGCACCGTCTCGAGGTTGTGCGTGATCGTGCGGCACAGGCCCCAGTCCTCGCAGCAGAGCGTCGCGACCCGCGTCGCGTTGACTCCTGTGTCATTCTCGGTCACGTCGTGCTCGAGGAGGAGCGCGACCGTGTCGCGGACGTCCTTCTCGTTCAGCTCGACGATCTGGAGCTTCGTCAGCAGCAGCTCCGCGAGCGGCACCGTGTCCTGGTCGACGCCGAGGCGGTCCTCGAGCGGGATCTCGTGGCACATCCGGAACGAGCGGACGAAGACGTCCACCTGCCGGCCGTTCGGGTTGTCGTAGAACAGGAGCCGCTCGCGCCCGTTCATCGCGTTGAAGCCGAGGTGCGGCTCGTAGCCGATGTCGCGCAGGAGCTTCTGCAGGTCGCCCGCCGACTTCTTGGACGTCGCGAAGTCGAGATCCTTGTACTCGCGCGTGAGCGCGGGGTGGAGGCCGCGCGAGCGGACGTGCACGGCGACGCCGCCGAGGAGGCGCAGCGTCAGTCCGGCCTCGTGGGCGGCGGCGAGCACGCGCCTGCCCTCCGTGACGACGTCCGCGTGGATCTCAGAAGAGGCCGACTGTCCTCCCATCGTCGTCGATGTCGACGTTCATGGCGGCCGGCGTCTTGCCGTAGCCGGGCATCGTCTGCATGTCGCCGCACAGCGCGACGAGCCAGCCGGCGCCCGTGTACGCGCGGATGTCCCGCACGGTGACCGTGAAGCCGGTTGGCGCGTTCGCGAGGGTCGGATCGTGCGAGAGCGAGAGGTGCGTCTTCGCCATGCAGATGGGGAGCTTGTCGAAGCCGACGCGCTCGAACTCCTCGATCTTCTTCCGCGCGGCGGGCTGGAGGAGGATCCCGTCGCCGCCGTACACCCGCGTCACGATCGCCTCGATCTTCCGTTCGATCGAGTCGTCCAGCGGATAGACGGGCGCGAAGCTCGACGGCTGCTCCGTCGCGGCGACGACGGCCTCGGCGAGCGCGGCCGCACCCTCGCCGCCCTTCGCGACGGCTTCGTTCGCCTCGGCCGCGAATGCGCCGTTCGCGAGCGCGATCTGCCGGATCTGCTCGATCTCCTCGTCGGTGTCGTTCGGGAAGCGGTTGACCGCGACGACGGCGTTCAGCCCGAACTCGCGGATCGTCCCGAGGTGCCGGATCATGTTCGCCGACCCGGCCTCGATCGCCTCCGCGCCGCCGTCCGGGTCGCCGCCGTGGTGCTTCAGCGCCTTCACCGTCGCGACGAGGACGACCGCGCTCGGCGTCAGGTGCCCGACGCGGCAGACGATGTCCATGAACTTCTCCATCCCCATGTCCGCGCCGAAGCCGGACTCGGTGACGACGATGTCGCCGAGCTTCAGCGCGATGCGATCGGAGACGAGCGAGTTGTTGCCGTGCGCGATGTTCGCGAACGGGCCGCAGTGCACGAACGCCGGCTGGCCCTCGAGCGTCTGCACGAGGTTCGGCTTGATCGTCTCCTTCAGGAGGACGGTCATCGCGCCGGCCGCCCGCAGCTGCTCAGCGGTGACGGGCTCGCCCTCGTACGTCGAGCCGACGGTGATCGCGCCGAGGCGCGCGCGCAGGTCGAAGAGGTCGCGCGCGACGGCGACGATCGCCATCACCTCGGACGCGGCGGTGATGTCCCAGCCCGTCTGGCGCGGATAGCCGTTCGCGCGGCCGCCGAGGCCGACGACGGTGTCGCGCAGCGCGCGGTCGTTGATGTCGACGCAGCGCCGCCAACTGATGGAGAGGGGGTCGATCCCGAGCACGTTGCCGTGCAGCAGGTGCGCCTCGAGCATCGCGGCGAGCAGGTTGTTCGCCGCGCCGATCGCGTGGATGTCGCCCGTGAAGTGAAGGTTCATGTCCTCCATCGGGACGACCTGCGCATAGCCCGCGCCGGCAGCGCCGCCCTTTATCCCGAACACGGGGCCGAGCGACGCCTCGCGCAGGCAGAGGACGGGCTTGCGGCCGATGGCGCCCAGTCCCTGCGTGAGGGAGACCGACGTCGTCGTCTTCCCCTCGCCGAACTTCGTCGGCGTGATCGCGGTGACGCAGACGAGCTTCGCGTCCGTCCGGTCGGCGAGCCGCTCGAGCACCGAGAGAGAGATCTTCGCCTTGTGCTTCCCGTACAGATCGACCTCGTCGGGCTCGAGCCCGGCCGCGGCGGCGATCTCCGTGATCGGCCGAAGCGTCGCTTCCTGCGCGATCTCGAGAGAGGAAGGTGTCTTCGTCGCCACCGCACTCCTTTCTACAACCAAAGACCGGTGCCAGGCACGGGGATATCAGTAATATATCTGTTGTGGATCTGGCCGGCGACCGCGCATATCTCGCGATCCGCAACCTCATCGTCTCACTCGAGCTGGCCCCAGGTGCGCTCATCCAGGAACCCGTGCTGATGGACAAGCTCGGCTTCGGGCGTACGCCCGTCCGCGAGGCGCTTCGCAGGCTCGCGCAGGAGCAGCTCGTCGAGGTGTTCCCGCGCCGCGGCATGTTCGTGACGAACGTCGACGTGCGCGACCTCGCGCGGATCTCCGAGGTCAGGGAGGCGCTCGAGCCGGAGGCGGCGCGCCTCGCGGCCGAGCGGGCGACCGACGACGAACGCGATGAGCTCGCCGTGCTCGGCGACTCGATCAAGCGTGGAGCGGACCTGATGGCGATCGACGAGCGCATCCACCGCGCGATCTACGCCGCGGCGCACAACCACCTGCTGGAGAAGACCCTGGGCGAGTACTACGTGCTCGCGCACCGCATCTGGATGATCGCGCTCGATCGCAACGAGGCGCTCGAGGAGGCGGTCGAGGCGCACCGCAATCTCGTGCACGCGATCATCAACGGCGCCGGCGACCAGGCGGCCGACATGATGCGCGCCCACGTCCAGAACTTCGAGAAGGCGATGCATCGCGTCCTGGTGGCCGTATGAGCACGATCGTCATCGGCGGCGGCATCGTCGGCAACAGCCTCACCGGCTGGCTCGCAGAGCTCGGCGTCACCGACCTCATCCAGCTGGACAAGGGCCCGTTCCCGAACCCGGGCGGCTCGACCGGTCACGCGTCGAACTTCATCTTCCCGGTCGACCATTCGAAGGAGATGACGCAGCTCACGCTCGAGTCGATGCGCCAGTACCGCGACGCGGGGACGCTGCACGAGTGTGGCGGCATCGAGATCGCGCGCACCGAGGAGCGCATGGAGGAGCTCCGCCGACGCATGAGCTCGGCGAAGTCGTGGGGGATCGAGGGCTGCCGGCTCGTCACGCCGGCGGAGATCAAGGAGCTCGTCCCGTACGTCGACGAGTCGATCCTCCTCGGCGGCTTCTACACGCCGTCGGTCGCGGTCGTCGACTCGCTCCGCTTCGGGACGGTCATGCGCGAGCGCGCGCAGGCCCTCGGCGCCCAGGTCTTCGCGAACACCGAGGTGACGGGCATCGACGTCGAGGACGGCCGCGTGCGGCGCGTGCGCACGACGCGCGGCGACTTCGACGCGGACACCGTCGTGATCGCGTGCGGCGTGTGGTCGCCGCGGATCGCGCGCATGGCGGGCGCGTCCATCCCGCTGACACCGGCGGTGCACCAGATGATCGACGTCGGCCCGGTGCCGCGCTTCCTCACCTCGAAGACCGCGGTCGACTACCCGATCGTGCGCGACATGGACACGAACATGTACGAGCGGCAGGACGGGCAGGGCCTCGAGGTCGGCTCGTACGCGCACCGGCCGATCCTCCACGAGCCCGACGACATCCCGTCCATCGAGCAGTCGGCGTTGACGCCGACCGAGCTGCCGTTCACGCAGGAGGACTTCGAACTCCAACTCGAGCACGCGCTGCAGCTCGTGCCGGAAGTGCTCGGCGACGAGTCCGTCGGCATCAAGTACGCGATCAACGGCCTGCTCTCGCTCACGCCGGACGGGCTCCCGCTCCTCGGCGAGACGCCGGAGGTGAAGGGACTGTGGGCCGCCTCCGCCGTGTGGGTGAAGGAAGGTCCGGGCGTCGGCAAGTCGGTGGCCGAGTGGATGGTGCACGGCGAGCCCGAGATCGATCTGCAGTCGTCCGACGTCGCGCGCTTCTATCCCGAGCAGCGCACGCCAGAGCACATCAAGGGGCGCACGTCTGAAGGCTTCAACAAGACGTACGGGATCGTCCACCCGGTGGAGCAGTGGGAGTCGAACCGGGGCGTGCGCATGTCGCCGTTCTACGACCGTGAAAAGGATCTCGGCGCCGTCTTCTACGAGGCGGCCGCGTGGGAGCGGCCGCACTGGTACGAGTCGAATGCGCCGCTCGTCGAGCAGTACGGCGTGCAGGGCCGCGAGCACGAGTGGGACGCGCGCTGGTGGTCGCCGATCATCAACGCCGAGCACCTCGCCATGCGCGAGCGCGCGGCGATGTTCGATCTCACGGCGTTCTGCGTCTTCGATGTCGTCGGCCCGAACGCGCTCGACGCGGTGCAGATGGTGGCCGCGCGCCAGATGAACGTGCCGAACGGGCGCGTCGTCTACACGCCCGTGCTTGCGCCGCGCGGCGGGTTCAAGTCCGACCTCACGATCATGAAGATGGAGGACGACCGCTTCCGCGTCGTCACCGGCGGCGCGCACGGGATGGCGGACATGAAGTGGTTCCGCGACCACTGCCCCGACGGCACGCGCATCGAGGATCACACCTCGTCGGTCTGTACGGTCGGCATCTGGGGCCGGCGCGCGCGCGACATCCTCGCCGCGATCACGGCCACCGACGTCTCGAACGAGGCGTTCCCGTTCTCGACGTGGCAGGAGCTGGACAACGGCGTGATCGCGTCGCGCATCTCGTACGTCGGCGACCTCGGCTGGGAGCTGTACACGCCGATGGAGCGCGGGCTCGAGCTGTGGGACGCGCTGTGGGAGGCGGGCCGCCCGCACGGCGTCGTGCCTGCCGGGATCGGCGTGTACGGGACGACCGGCCGGCTCGAGAAGGCGTACCGCGCGTTCGGCGCCGAGCTCGACCAGGACTACGACGTCGTCGAGGCCGACATGGCGTGGTGGAAGGTGAAGGACGAGGACTTCGTCGGCAAGGCCGCGCACGTCGCGGCGCGCGAGCGCGAGCCGGCGGCGACCCTGTGCACGCTGACGATCGACGAGCTGTCACGTACGCCGCTCGGGCGCGAGCCGATCGTGCGCGCGGACGGTTCGCCGCTCGTCGACGCGAAGGGCCGCCGCTCGTACGTCACCTCCGCCGGGATGGGGCCGTCGCTGGGCAAGTACATCCTCATGGCGTATCTCCCGCCGGACGCGCGTGAGGATCTCTCCGTCCAGTACATGGATCAGCTGTATCCGGTCACGGTTGACGTTGTCGGATCGCGCCCGCCGTTCGATCCCGACAACGAGCGGATCCGGTCGTGAGGACGCTCGTCTGCGTCAAGCGCGTGCCGATCACCGGCGGGAAGATGGTGCTCACCGCCGACGGGCAGGCGCTCGAGACGAAGCACCTCGGGTTCACCATCTCCCCGCACGAGGAGTGTGCGGTCGAAGAGGCGGTGCGCATCGGCGGCGAGGTCGTCGTGCTCACGCTCGGCCCGGCCGAGGCGGAGGAGCAGCTGCGCGATTGCATGGCGATCGGCGCCGACCGCGGCATCCTGTTGCAGACGAACGAGGAGTGGGACGCGCAGTCGACGGCGGGGGCGATCGTGGATGCGATCCGCGCCGAGGAGCCGTTCGACCTGATCCTGTTCGGCAACGAGTCCGCGGATGCGGCCGGCTTCCAGGTCGGGATCCGCGTCGCGCACGCGCTCGGCCTGCCGGTCGTGACCGGGCTGAAGAAGATCGAGGTGCATGGGACGCGTGTCCGTTGCGAGCGCGACGTCGGCGGCGCGCGCGACGTGTACGAGGCGCCGCTGCCGGCCGTCCTCAGCGTGCTCGAGGGATTGAACCTGCCGCGCTATCCGTCCGTGCCCGGGCGGCTGCGCGCGAAGTCGAAGCCGCTCGCCGTAACCGAGCCTGTTCGCCCGGACCAGAAGCTCGAGAAGCTGCGCCTCGTCGTGCCGGAGGGGCAGGGCAAGCAGGCGGAGATCCTCGAGGATGCGGCCGCGGTCGTCGCGGTGATGCAGCAGCTCGGAGTCGCGTGATCCTCTGCTTCGTCGACGACGACGAGCTCTCCGCGCAGGCGGTCGGCTTCGCGCAAATGCTCGGCGAGGTTCGTGCGGTGACGTTCGCCGGTGCGTACCAACCCGCAGCATGGGCGAAGGCGCTCGCCGCGCAGGACGCGGACACCATCGTCGCCGCCGGTTCCGACCGCTGCAACGAGCTGCTCGCGCACGTCGGCGCGATCCTCGACCAGCCGTTCGCCGCGAACGCCGTCAAGCTCGACGGCGACACGGTGACGCGCGTGCGCGGGGGCGGCAGCCTGCTCGAGGAGGCGCGGCTGCACGGCACGCCGAAGCTCCTCACCGTCGCGCCGCACACGCAGCCCGCCGCGGAGATCGGCGACGTCGAGACGCTCGATGCGCCCGACGACGGCTCGCCGAAGGTGCTCGAACGCGTGGAGGAGTCGTCCGGCGGTGTCTCGCTGCGCGACGCGAAGGTCGTCGTCAGCGGCGGCCGCGGCGTCGGCTCGGCTGAGGGCTTCGCGATCATCGAGGAGCTCGCAGGCCTGCTCGGCGCGGCGGTCGGATGCTCGCGCGTCGTGACGAGCGCAGGCTGGCGTCCGCACACCGACCAGGTGGGGCAAACGGGGACGAAGATCTCCGCCGACCTGTACGTCGCGTGCGGGATCAGCGGCGCGACGCAGCACATCGCGGGCGCGAAGGGCGCGAAGAAGATCCTCGCCATCAACACCGATCCGGAGGCGCCGATCTTTGCGAGCGCCGACTACGCGGTGATCGGCGACCTGCACGAGGTCGTGCCGGCGATCAGCGCTGAGTTGCGGAAGGTGCGCGGATAGGCGCGATCGCTCTCGCGGCGCTCGTGCTCGTGTGCGGCGGCATCTTCGCGCGCCGTGCGGTGTTCCTGACGCGGCTCGTCGTCAACGCGAAGCCGAGCGACCGGCCGGGCGACGTGCCGGAGCGCGTCGTAGCCGAGGCTGAGATCGTCCTCGGCCAGAAGAAGCTCCTGCAGCGGCTCGTTCCGGGCCTGATGCACGCGTTCATCTTCTGGGGCTTCATCGTTCTGTTCCCGACGATCATCCTGGCCGCGATCGACGTCGCCGGCGGCGGCGATCACACGCCAAGGTGGTACAGCGACCTCGCCGACGTGTTCGCCGTGCTCGTGCTCGTCGGTGTCGCGACCGCGCTGGTCATCCGCACGGTCGTGCGGCCGGCGCGGTTCGTCGGCTCGCACGTCGGCGAGGGCTACTTCATCCTCGGGCTGATCGCGCTCGTCGTGATCACGCTCCTCCTCTGGCACACGGTCGGCGGCACGGGGCTCGCGTGGGCGCACCTGATCGTGATCGGCGTGTTCCTCGCCTACCTGCCGTACTCGAAGCATCTGCACATCGCGACGGCCGCAGTGAACGTGTGGATGGCGCGCACGCGCAAACGTGGGCGGCTGGAGCCGCTGCGCTTCGACGTGCCCGACGATCAGCTGCGCTTCGGCGTGGCGACGATCTTCGACCTGACGCGCAAGGAGGTCGTGGACGCGTTCTCGTGCACGGAGTGCGGCCGCTGCCAGGACGTCTGTCCGGCGCATGCGACGGGGAAGCTGCTGTCGCCGAAGCTGCTGATCATGGGCGTGCGGGATCAGCTGTTCGCGCAGAGCGCGGATCCGATCGTCGGCAACGGCGTGCCGGAGGAGATGATCTGGGACTGCGTGACGTGCGGTGCGTGCGTGGAGGCGTGCCCGGTGTCGATCGAGCACGTCGACCACATCGTCGATCTACGTCGCAGTCGGCTGATGGTCGACTCGTCGTTCCCCGCGGAGGCGGAGCCGATGTTGCGCGACGTCGAGCGCGTGTCCAATCCGTGGGGGAAGTCCCAGACGGAGCGCGCGGCATGGGCGGCCGAGCTCGGCGTGCGTGTGCTGGAGCCGGGCGATCCGGCGCCGGAGTACCTGTACTGGGTCGGCTGCGCGGCGTCGTTCGACGAGCGGGCGAAGAAGAGCGCGGAATCGACGGCGAAGCTGCTGCAGAAGGCGGGCGTCGACTTCGCGATCCTCGGGCCGCGGGAGGGGTGCACGGGCGATCCGGCGCGGCGGATGGGGAATGAGTACGTGTTCCAAGCGGCGGCGGAGCAGAACGTCGCGACGCTGAACGAGCAGGGCGTGACGAAGATCGTCGCGAGCTGTCCGCACTGTTTCAACACGCTTGCGAACGAGTACGCCGACTTCGGCGGGAGCTACGAGGTCATGCATCACACGGAGCTGCTGGCGGAGCTCGTCGAGTCGGGGCGGCTCGCTCCCGTCGCCGGGTCAGAGTCGATCACATACCACGACAGCTGCTATCTCGCGCGTCACAACGACGTGCGCATGGAGCCGAGGAAGCTCCTGAACGTCATCGGGCAGCCCGTCGAGATGAAGAGAAATGGAGAGCAGACCTTCTGCTGCGGCGCCGGCGGCGCGCAGATGTGGATGGAGGAGAGGGGGAGCCAGATCAACGTCGAGCGCGCGCGCGAAGCAGCGGAAACGGGTGCGGAGACGCTCGCGGTCGCGTGCCCGTTCTGCACGGTGATGCTCGACGACGGCGTGCGCGAGGTGGGGGCGGGGATGCGGGTCGCCGACGTCGCGACGTTGCTGGCCGAGAGCCTCGCAACGGAATAGCATCCGGGCCGATGGAGGCAACGGTTCGTGAGGGGCAGGCTCCGGCGGTCGTCGTCGCCCTTCAGCCCGGCGAGCGGATGACTGCGGAAGCCGGGGCGATGATGTTCGTCACCGGCGACATCTCCATGGACGTCGAGATGCCCGGCGGCCTGGTCGGCGGCCTGAAGCGGAAGGTGCTTGCCGGCGAAAGCCTGTTCCTGACGCGGTACGAGGCGAAGGGCGCCGGCGCCGTCGGGATCACCGGGCCGTTCCCGGGCTCGATCCGCCAACACGAGCTCGACGGCGAGATCATCTGCGAGCGGCACGCGTACCTCGGCCACTTCGGCGAGGTCGAGATCGAGAGCGCGTTCGCGCAGAAGCTCGGGATGGGCTTGCACGGCGGCGGCGAGGGCTTCGTCCTGCAGCGTTTGGTGGGCAAGGGCACGGTGTGGCTGCATGCCGGCGGCGACTTTCTCGACTTCGATCTCGCGCCCGGCCAGCGGCTGATCATCGACACGGGCTGCATGGTGATGATCGAGCCGACCGTGAAGTACGAGGTGAAGTTGCAGGGCGGTGTTGCGAAGAGCTTGTTCGGCGGCGAGGGGCTGTTCCTCGTCCACATGACCGGTCCGGGGCACGTCACGCTGCAGACGTTGCCGTTCTCGCGCACCGCGCGTCGCGTGCTGGCGGCGGCGGGCGGCGGCAGGGACGAAGGTGGCGTCGTCGGCGGTCTTCTTGGGTCAATCCTCGAGTAGGAGCGTTACGCGATGGGACTTCTCGACAAAGCGAAGGCAGCAGCGGAGCAGGCAGCCACGAAGGCGAAGGAGGGCGTCGAAGACGTCCAGACGAAGCGTGAGCTGAGCCAGGCGTACAACGATCTCGGCAAGAGCACGTACGAGCTGATCGGAAGCGGGGAGATCTCGAATCCGCGGTTTGACGCGGGGGTTGCGAAGATCAAGGCCCTGACGGAGAAGCTCGCGGCTGCCGGCGGATCGACGACGAGCGATGACTCGTACGACTCGAGCCAGCCTCCGGCGATGCCCGTCTAGGGAGTCTGCTGACCTAGGCGCTCGTCACACTCTCCGCAGTGGAGACGCGCCTGCACGAGGCGGAGGTTTCGCTCGGGGAGTCGCCGTTGTGGCCGACCGCCGCGATCATCGCGGCGGCGGTGCTGTATGCGGACCTGCCAACCCGTTTCATCGCCGGGAACTCGGTGGGCGCGTTCTCGATCGTGCGCTGGGTCGTGCCGGCGCTGACGGCGGTGCTGCTCGCAGCGCTCGTGATCAGCGTGCCGAGAGGCCCGCTGATGCGGAGCCTCGAGTGGGGAGGGCAGAAGCTGCGAGTGACGCGGCGCTGGTTGACGATCGGGCTGATCGGGATCCTCAGCGCGGCGAACGGCGCGTCGATCATCCTGCTCGTCCATCTGCTCGTGAACGGCGCGTCGGCGAATGCGCCCGTGCTGCTGCGTGCTGCCGTGCACATGTGGGTCGTGAACGTGCTGCTCTTCGCGCTGTGGTTCTGGCAGCTCGACGGCGGCGGCCCGCTCGCGCGGCCGACAACGCCGCCGCACGAGCGCGACTTCCTCTTCCCGCAACAGACCGAGCCGGCGTTGCTCGTCGGCGGCTGGGAGGCGAAGTTCCTCGACTACCTCTTCGTATCGTTCACGAACTCGTCGGCGTTCAGCCCGACGGACACACTGCCCCTCAGCCGGTGGGCCAAGATGCTGATGCTCGTGCAGTCGGCGATCAGCTTGAGCCTCGCCGTGATGGTGGTGGCGCGGGCCGTGAACATCCTCAAGTAGGCGAATACGAGCGAAGCTCACGTCGTTCTGTAGGGAATGATCGAGCGGCTCGTCAACGGCAGGCGCCATTACGCCTGGCTGACCGTGGGTGACCTTCGTCATGCTCATCACGACGGCCGGGTTCCGGGCGACGCCGGGCGTGTCCCTGTCGCGCTCGCGCTCATCGCTGCTGGAGCGTCGACGACGTCGCTGATGACGGCACCCGGCAGCTCGACCTGCTCTGGGGCGTCGTCGTCCGGAGCGCGGCTGGGGCCGTCTCGGTTCCGCTCCCGGCGACGTTTGCGTCGCGATGGTTCGTCGAGCGGCGCGGGCGTGCTGGGTTGGGGGACTCATTCGCCTTCGAGATACAGCTGACTCACGAGGAGATTCAGCTTCCGCATGTGGCAAGGCTGAGTCCGAAATGGCCGGGTGGGGCAGCGATTGAGAGTTAGGACCCCACCGCGGAAGGGTTGGCCCGGTCCGGGATTAGCAGACCAAACCCTGTCATTACGCAGGTTCATGCGAAAAAACCACGGGTTCGAGACAAGGCGGGGCGTATCACACTCAAGCCAAACCTCGATGAAGATGTCAGAACCCTCTACGAGCTCAGACATTGTGAAGTCGCTTGGCTTGTAAGAGGCGGGCGAGACGATCCGCTTGACACTTCCCGGTGAGAGCGAGAATGGCGTTCCGTCGGACTCGGGATTCCACCGAAGCGGCCAACCCGCTGAGTCGATGTCTTGATGGACCGCAAGGCAGCCGTATAACGGTCCGTCGCCGACATTGGCAGCGACCGTTAACACATCCCAGGGAACGCGTGGGTCAGGGTTATTGCTCAGGTAAATGCCCGCGTTTGCGAGGTCAAGGGCTCCCCTGTGCGCCCCGCCGTGCCTGAAAGGCACTCCAACGGACAAGATGACTGCCGCAAGTACCGCGGCGATCGCGCCCCCGATAATTGCAACCGCGTACGAGCTACCGAGCCAGGCAACTCTTCGTTGGATCCGAACGACCCGACCGGTTGAAGCTCGACTCTCCCGTGCTCGACGATTGGCGGTTCGACGGGACATAGCTTCAGGCCGTCCGGGGAGCGGTTCAGTGACCGCGGTTCAGCAGATCGACAAGCGTGAAGACGCCCCCCGCGAACCCAAAGAGGATTAGAAGTACCGACACAATCCGGCCGCCCAGGTTTTCCCCAACGCCGATGAGAACGCCGGCGAAGATCACCAGTACCCCGCTGATGATCGCGAT
>DASYFU010000296.1:0-4808 GCA_036498225.1 Gaiellaceae bacterium
GGCTGCACCGACCAGACGGCGGCGTGCCTGCGCGCGCTCCCGGTCTCGACGCTGCTCGCCGGGGAGACGCAGCTCACGCAGCTCCCGAACCTCGGCAGCGTGTTGCCGGAGCAATACGCGGCTGCGTTCAAGAGCGGCGACTTCAACCGCGTGCCGGTGCTCTCCGGAACGAACCACGACGAGTGGATGCTGTTCGTCGACCTCCTCAACTCGCAGCTCGGGAGTCCCGTCACCGCGGCGAACTACCAGGCGCAGATCGCGAGCGAGCTCCAGCTTCCGTCGACCGCGGCGGCAGCGCCGATCGCCGCGGCGTACCCAGTCGGCTCGTACCCGACCCCGTATAACGCGCTCGGCGCCGTCGGCACGGACGCGATCTTCGCGTGCAACGCCCACGAGGACGTGCAGAACTTCTCCCAGTACGTGCCGACGTACCAGTACGAGTTCAACGATCCGTCCCCGCCGATGGAGTTCCTGCTGCCGCCCGTCCCGTATTCGCTCGGTGCGTATCACGCGTCGGAGATCCAGTACCTGTTCCCGCGGTCGGGCTCAGGACTCGATGCAGCGCAGCAGACGCTCGCCGGCGACATGCAGGGTTACTGGACGAACTTCGCGAAGACCGGCAACCCGAACGGAGCCGGGCTTCCGTCGTGGCCTGCGTACACCGCCGCGTCCGGGCAGGCGCAGTCGCTGGTCGAGCCGGCGCCGACGCCCGAGTCGACCTTCGCCGCAGACCACAAATGCTCGTTCTGGAGCGCGTTGGGGGTGGGCGGCTGAACCGCTAGCAATCGCTCGACGGCGGGTTACGATCCGGGAAAGACATCACCCGAGGACAGGAGCTCCATGCCTGCTACCGAGCCTGGAAAGATCCGCAACATCGCCGTCGTCGGCCATCGCGGAGTCGGCAAGACCTCGCTCGTCGAGGCGCTGCTGTTCCAGGCCGGGAAGACGAACAGGCTCGGGTCGATCGAGCAGGGGACGACCGTCAGCGACTGGGACGACGACGAGCACCGGCGCCAGATGTCCCTCTCCGGGACGCTGACCCACCTCGAGTGGCACGACCGCAAGATCAACTTCGTCGACTGCCCGGGCGACGCCGGCTTCCAGGCCGACACGTACGCGGCGCTGCGCGTGGTCGAGGGCGCGCTCGTCGTTCTGAGCGGCGTCATGGGCGTCGAGGTGAACAGCCTCCGCGTGTGGAGGCGCGCCGAGGAGTACGAGCTGTCGCGCGTCGTCTTCGTGAACATGCTCGACCGCGAGCGCGCCGACTTCTTCCGCGTGCTCGAGGCCGCGCGGTCGCAGCTCTCCGACCGTTGCGTCGCCATCCAGCTGCCGATCGGCGCCGAGCACGAGATCTCCGGCGTCGTCGATCTGCTGCACATGTGCGCGTACATGGATCCGGCCGGCGGCAAGGAGGGCGGACCGCAGCCGATCCCCGAATCGATGACCGCGCTCGTCCAGGAGTACCGCGAGAGGCTCCTCGACGCGGTCGTCGAGACGAACGAAGAGCTGATGGCGCGCTACCTCGAAGGCGAGGAACTGGCGGCGGAGGACGTCGCGGCCGCGCTCAAGAACGCGGTCACGCGCGACGAGCTGTATCCGGTGGCGTGCGGCGTCGCGACGAAGAATCTCGGAACGACCGCGCTCCTCGACCTGCTCGTCGAGGGCGTCCCGTCACCCGCGCGCAAGGGAACGACGATCGAGTTCGGCGACGCGAAGCAGGCGGTGTTCATCTTCAAGACGATCGCCGACCCGTTCGCGGGCCGCATCAGTTGCTTCCGCGTCCTCGCCGGACCGGTGACGGGCGACACGACGCTCGTCGACCCGCGCACGCACGCGAAGGAACGACTCGCCCAGATCCTTCTGCTCCAGGGGAAGGACAGCGAGCCGGGCGAGGCGCTCTCCGTCGGTGACCTCGGGGCGGTCGGGAAGCTGAAGGACGTCGTCACCGGTGACGTGCTCGTCGACCACGAGGTGCCGGTCGAGCCGCCGCACATCGATTTCCCGAAGCCGGTGATGAGCTTCGCGATCACGCCGAAGGCGAAGGGTGACGAGGAGAAGATGGCGGCGGGCCTGCGCCGTCTCTCCGAGGAGGACCCGACGCTGCAGATGCGCCGCGATCCGCAGACGGGGGAGCAGCTTCTCTCGGGGCTCTCGCAGATGCAGGTCGAGGTGGCGGTCGACCGGCTGCACAGCCGCTTCCACATCGACGTCGAGCTGCACCCGCCGCGCGTGCCGTACAAGGAGACGATCCGCAGGGAGGCGACCGCGCGGCACCGGTACAAGAAGCAAACCGGCGGGCGCGGCCAGTTCGGCGACTGCGCGATCCGCATCGAGCCGCTGCCGGCCGAGAACGGCGAGCTCGGCTACGAGTTCGTGGACAAGATCGTCGGCGGCGTCATCTCCCACAGCTATCGCCCGGCGGTGGACAAGGGCGTGCGCGAGGCGATGGAGCACGGCGACCTCGCAGGCGCGCCCGTGCAAGGCGTGCGCGTGCTGCTCGTCGACGGGATGGAGCACTCCGTCGACTCGTCCGAGATGGCGTTCAAGATCGCCGGCTCGCTCGCGTTCAAGGAGGCGTATGCGAAGGCCGAGCCGGTGCTGCTCGAGCCGATCATGGAGCTCGAGGTGAGCGTGCCGGACGAGGCGGTGGGCGCGGTCAACGGCGATCTCAACTCGCGCCGCGGGCGCCTGCAGGGGATGGAGCCGACGGCGGGGATGACGACGATCCGCGCCGAAGTGCCGATGGCGGAGATCCTCACGTACTCACAGGCGCTCACCTCGATGACCGGCGGGCGCGGCGACTACCACATGGCATTTCTGCGATACGAGGAAGTGCCGACTCACGTCGCGCAGAAGATCATCGAAGCGACAAAGAAAGAGCGGGAGACGGCGAAGGCGTAGAAGAACGTTGGTACCTGGTTCCGCGCGAAGCGCGGTACCAGGTACCGGTCGTTCGCCATCACGCCTGCGTCGCCGCTTGCGGATCCGTCGGCTTGTCGCGCAGATGCGCGATCACGTCCGCGATGTCCGCGAGCTGCTGCTCGAGATCGCGCTGGTAGTTCTCCAGCCGCTCGAGGAGCTCCTGGCGATTCGGGAAGCCGCCGCGGAAAAGGATCCGCGGGCCGCCGCCCCAACCATGACGATGGTGTCCGTGCATGTTCACCTCCCTCGCTCGTAGCGTTCGAGAAACGTCTGTGTGCGCGCCTGCGAGGTGCGCAGCGCTTCGGCCCACTGGTCGAGGAGCTGCCGGCCGCGCTCGGTGATCGCGTACGTGCGCTTGCCGTCTCTCCACTCCGAGACGACGAGACCCTCTTCCTCGAGGGCGCGTAGCAGGCGGTAGAGGTTGCCCATCTCGACGCGTGACTCGCCGGTCAGCTCGGGCAGCCGCTCGAGCAGGTCGTAGCCGTGCGTCGGCTGCTCGCGCAGCAGCAGGAGCAGGGCGGGCTCGGTGAATCGCTCCACGCGGGCGAGGACGTGCCAACGCCCGCGGTGGTGCCGCCTGGCCCGGGGACCCCCTCTCATGGCCTTGCATGTAAAACACACATGTATGTGACCATAGCGGCCCGTGGCGACGCTCCGCAAGGGGGCTATAGTCGTCTCCAGTGCGGGTCACGAAGATCTCGACACTGCGGCAATGCGCCGTATGCGAGCGCACGCTCCTCTTGGGCGAACGCTCGGTGCGCTTCGCGCCCGAGGAGGGAGCGGAGCTCGTGCACGTGTGCCCGCTCTGCCAGGAGACGGCCATCGAGCACGGGTGGATCAAGGAGGGCACACCGACCCAGCCGACGATCGCCGGCGACAGTCGTCGCCGCCGTCGTCGCGGGCTCGTCGAGTTCCTTGGCCTCTCGCGTTCGAACGGCGAGACGATCGCGCCGCCCGAGCCGATCCTGCGTCGCCTGTCGAACGACGAGATCGCGGTGCTCGAAGCCGCCGACCTCTTCAACGCGAGCACGTACCGGCGTACGGTCGGCGGCATCGCGAAGAGCTTGGGGGAGGCCCGCGCGAGCATCGTCCCGCTCTCGGGCATCTCCGGCGAGCTGGCCGTGACGGTGGCGTGGGACCTCTCCTGGTACCAGTACCGGGTCAGCCCCGAGTCGGCCCAGCCGGTGCGGCTCGAGCGCCGCGGCCACGAGCTGGACGAGCTCGAGGACGGCTTCAAGGGCTGGAACACGCACGTCGAGGACGAGGGCCGCCTCGTCCCGGACATCGCGAAGATCTAGCTTCCGCTGCCGCGCTGCTTCACAATCGGAGCAGGATGATCTACTGCGTCATTCCCAAAGAGCTCGCCGGCGAGCTGTACGACAAGATGGTCGAGTACTACCGGGACAACCCGAACGTGACCGTCATCATCGACCGGCGCGAAGGGCCCGACCGGCGCAGCGGCCAGGAGGCGTCCGAGTTCAAGGAGAAGCGCGAGGTTCGCGACCGCCGGCGCCCGCGCGCGCCCGGCACCTTCCTCGACACCGATCCACCCGATTAGCCATTACCCTCGTCCCCATGACGGTGACGGGGACGGAGACCATCGAGAGCACGAGCCCGGCCGACGGCGAGACCATCGGCGTTTTCCCGCGCATGGGCGCCCACGACGTCGACCGCGCGGTCGACGCCGCGAAGGAGGCGTTCGCGCACTGGCGTCTCGTGCCCGCGCCGAAGCGCGGCGAGATCCTCTACCGCTTCGCGCGCCTCCTCGAGCAGGAGAAGGACGCGCTCACCGAGCTGATGACGCACGAGATGGGCAAGGTGCGCGCCGAGGCGGGCGGCGACGTCCAGGAGGCGATCGACATCACGTACTACATGGCCGGCGAGGG
>DASYFU010000297.1:0-3101 GCA_036498225.1 Gaiellaceae bacterium
CGCCGCGACGCTCGAGCTCGTCCTCCATCGCGCACCGTTCGGCGACGTCTCCGCGGCGCTGCGCGAGATCGCAGCCTTCCCGGAGGTGCTCCGTCCCCCTTTTCTCCTCCCGGTGATCGCGGAGCGCGGATTGTGATCACCCTCGGAGAAGGGAACACGCCGCTCCTCGCCGCGCCCCGCCTGTCGAAGCGGCTCGGCGTCGAGCTGTGGCTGAAGTGGGAGGGCGCGAACCCGACCGGATCGTTCAAGGACCGTGGCATGGCCGTCGCCGTCACGCGCGCGCTCGACCGCGGCGCGAACGGGGTCGTGTGCGCGTCCACCGGCAACACCGCAGCGTCGTGCGCCGCGTACGCCGCGCGCGCAGGATTGCCCGCGGTCGTGTTCACGCCCCGCGGCGCAGTCGCACGGGGGAAAGTCGCCCAGGCGCGTGCGACGGGCGCCGACGTGCGCGAGATCGACGGCACGTTCGAGGACGCGCACGCCGAGGCGCGCCGGCTCGCCGACGAGGAGGGCTTCGTCAACGTGAACTCGATCAACCCCGACCGTATCGAGGGGCAGAGCTCGGCCGCGCTCGAGGTCGTCGACCAGCTCGGCCGCGCTCCCGACGTGCTCGCGCTTCCATACGGCGGCGGCGGCAACACCGTTGCGTACGCCGTCGGCTTCGGCGACCGCCTGCCGCGCTTCGTCCTCGGCGAGGCCGCGCAGCGCGCCGACACGTTCGCGTCCGCCATCCGGATCGTCGAGCCCGTGCACCGGCTCGAGGTCGGCGGCGTGCTCAAGGCATCCGGCGGCTCGGTCGTCACGCTCTCCGAGGAGCAGATCGCAGAGGCATGGCGCCTCGTCGCTCGCGAAGAGGGCGTGTTCTGCGAGCCGGCCTCCGCCGCGGGGATCGCCGCTGTCGCTGCGAGTGTCACCGCCGCCGGGCAGAAGGTCGTCTGCGTCCTGACCGGTCATGGCCTCAAGGACGTCGAGGCGGTCGCATGAAGGTCAGGGCTCCGGCAACGGCCGCAAATCTCGGTCCAGGCTTCGACGTGGCCGGCGTCGCGTTCGACCTCTGGAACGAGGTGGAGGTCGGCACCGGGAACGGCCACGTCGACGAGGAGAACCTCGTCGTGCAGGCGTTCTCCCGCTTCGCGTCGCCCCATGGCCGGTCGTTCACGTTCGTCGAGCGGATCCCGCGCGAGCGCGGCCTCGGCTCGAGCGCGTCCGCCGTCGCGCTCGGCCTCGTCGCCGGCGCGCTCGCGGCCGGTGTCGAGCCGTCCGCCGACGAGTTGCTCGAGGTCGGTCTCGAGCTCGAAGGCCATCCCGACAACCTCGCGGCCGCGCTCGCCGGAGGCGTCTGCCTGACGTGGGAGGGCCACATCGCCCGCGTCGCCGACGATCTTCCGGCCGCCGTCGTCGCCGTCATTCCCGAGACCCGCGTCCTCACCGCGCATGCGAGGGAGCTGCTGCCGCAGGCGGTTTCCCACGAGGACGCGGCCTTCAGCGCGGCGCGAGCCGCGCTGCTCGGCGCCGCGCTCGCTGCAGGCAATCCCTCCCTGTTTGCGGCGAGCGCGGCCGATCGGCTGCACGAGCCCTATCGCGCCGACGACGCGCCCTGGCTCGCCGAGATTCGCGCGGACCTGCCGGACGGAGCGATCGGCGCGACGCTCTCCGGTTCGGGACCGACCGTCCTCGTCTGGGCCGAGCGCGGCCGCGAAGCGGATGTCGAGCGCTCGCTCGCGGCGCGCTTCCCCGACGCAGCCGTTCGTCGTCTTGCCGTCACTGCGAGCGGAGCGGGGCCGGCGTGAGCGATCCGTATTCGAAGCCGAGCGATCCCGCGAAGCGGCGCAGCGCGGCGCTGACCGACGGCGTCGACCGCGCGCCTGCGCGCGCGATGCTCAAGGCGATCGGCCTCGACGACGATGCGCTCGCGCGCCCGCTCGTCGGCATCGCGACGACGTGGATCGAGACGATGCCGTGCAACTGGAACCAGCGCGAGCTCGCGCGGCACGTCCGCCGCGGAATCATCGAGGCGGGCGGGACGCCGATGGAGTTCAACACGATCGCGATCAGCGACGGCGTGTCGATGGGCACCGAGGGAATGAAGGCGTCGCTCGTCTCGCGCGAGGTGATCGCCGACTCGATCGAGCTCGTCGTGCGCGGGCACCTGTTCGACGGGCTCGTGTGCCTCGTCGGCTGCGACAAGACCATCCCCGCCGCGGCGATGGCGCTCGCGCGGCTCGACGTCCCGGGCCTCGTGCTCTACAACGGCTCGATCGCGCCCGGCAAGTTCCGCGGCCGCGACGTCACCATCCAGGATGTCTTCGAGGCGGTCGGCGCGGCCGCGGCGGGAACGATGTCGAACGCCGACGTCCACGAGCTCGAAGGCGTCGCCTGTCCTGGGGCCGGAGCGTGCGGCGCGCAGTTCACCGCCAACACGATGGCGATGGTGCTCGAGTTCCTCGGCATCAGCCCCGCGGGCCTGAACGACGTGCCCGCGACCGATCCGGCCAAGCACGACGCGGCGTACGAGGCGGGACGCATCGCCATGCGCCTCGTGCGCGACGATTTGCGCCCGTCGCAGCTCATCACGCGCGACTCGATCGAGAACGCGATCGCCGCCGTCGCGGCGACGGGCGGCTCGACGAACGGCGTGCTCCATCTGCTCGCGATCGCACGCGAGCTCGACATCCCGCTCGAGCTGGAGGACTTCGACCGGATCGCCGAGCGGACGCCGGTGGTCGCCGACATCAAGCCGGGCGGCCGGTTCGTCGCGACCGACCTACACGCTGCGGGCGGCGTCGCGCTCGTCGCGCGGGAGCTTCTGAAGGCGGGCCTCGTGCACGGCGACGCGCCGAATGTCGACGGCCGCTCGCTCGAGCAGGTCGCGGCCGCAGTCGTCGAGACGCCGGGCCAGCAGGTCGTCGTTCCGATCGAGACGCCGTTGAAGGCGACAGGCGGCCTCGCGATCCTGCGCGGCAACCTCGCCCCCGAAGGCAGCGTCGTGAAGCTCGCGGGTCACGAACGGCTCTTCCACTCGGGGCCTGCGCGCGTGTTCGAGTCGGAGGAGGAGTGCTTCGCCGCCGTGAAAGCGCGACGGATCGAGGCGGGCGACGTCG
>DASYFU010000298.1:0-3869 GCA_036498225.1 Gaiellaceae bacterium
CACTCGTCCGCCCGGAAGACGGCTGCCGCGACACTCGCGGAGTCGCAGCTCGAGCTGTACAGCGCGCTGTACAGCAGCCAGAGCGCGTTCTCGTCGATCGGGCTCAGCTCGTCGCTCGTGACGACCGCGAAAGCGAGCGACGCCTACTACTCGACGGACGAATCGTCGCTCACCCCGTCGAGCACGACCGAGGTCACGAACGCGAGCTGCACCACGACTGTTCCGCAATGCATGCCGGTGCAGACGAACGTCGTCGGCACGGACGGCAAGAAATACCGCATCGAGACGTTCGTTCGCGACGTCTCGCAGACCCTCACCTGCACGACGACGCCTCCGTGCCCGACGACGACGGAGCGCGACGTGACCGTCATCGTCCGCGACCCGAACGTCAGCGGATCGCCGAAGGTCTACACGGTCACGGCCGCGTTCGACCAGGGCCCGCGCTCCTAAGCGGCGAGGCGCGAGACGCCGTAGACGAGCCGGATCGCGCCCTTTTCGAGGCCGCGAGCGGCACCGGGGTGGCTGAGCTCGCCGCGCAGGATCTTCTCCACCGCGCGCCAGGTGACCGGAAGGCGCGCGAGGGCGAACGTCGTCCGCGGGAAGCGGTCGAAGGCGCGCTTCGCGCCCCAGCCGGCGGCGGTCAGCGGCGTGATGCGCCGCTCGACTGCCGCGGCGTAGGACTGCAGGTCGCCGGCGAGCACCGCCTCGGCGACGAGCTTCGCGCTGTAGAACGCCTCGTACATCCCGTCGCCGGAGAACGGGTCGACGAGGCCGGCCGCGTCCCCGATTGCGGCAGCGTTGCCGCGAACGAGCGGCGTGCCCGCGCGGCGCATCGGCAGCCGGTAGCCGCGCGTATCCGCCGCCGCATCGGGATCGATCCCGTACGCCTCGCACATGCGTCGCAGATGCACGCGCAGTCGCGGGCCCTCGCTCGCCCAGCCGCCGACGCCGACGTTGACGTGGTCTGCCTTGGGGAAGATCCAGCCGTAGCCGCCGGGGACGGACGCGATCTCCAGCACCATCGTGCGCGCGTAGCGCTCGTCCCGCGGATAGTTCGCCTCGAGCGCGACGCCGTGCACGACGTCGGGCGCGAGACCGAGCCGCTTCGCGCTCGTCCCGTTGCAACCGTCGGCGCAGATGACGACGTCGGCGTCGAGCTCACGCGCGTCCACGGTCACGCCCTGCCGCACGTCCGCCCCCGCGGCCGCCGCCTGCTCGAGCAGGAAGTGGTCGAGGCGCCTGCGCTGCGTCATGTAGGCGAGCGGCGCGTGCGCGCGGCGCTCGAAGCGCGGGCCGAAGTCGAGCCGGCATTCCACACGCTCGATCACGTCCTCGACGACGGGATCGATCGAGAACGGGAGCAGTCGCGCGGCCCGCGCAGTCACGCCGCCGCCGCACGGCTTGTCGCGCGGGAAGCGCGCCTTGTCCACTAGAAGTACACGCGCGCCCGCGCGCGCGAGGCGGTACGCCGCGGTCGATCCCGCCGGTCCGGCTCCGATCACGGCGACGTCGTGGGCGGCCATGGACGGAGGCTACAATCGGCGATCCCGGGGGTGTGCCCGAGCGGCCAAAGGGAACGGGCTGTAAACCCGTCGGCTCAGCCTACGGAGGTTCGAATCCTCCCGCCCCCATGCCCCATTCCGCCCATGAGCCGTAATAGACGGCTGCGTCGGAATGCCCGAGGAGCTCGGTGAGCGCGAACCAGGCCTGCGCGGCGCGATTGCCGATCGTGCAGTAGGTGATCACGCGTCGCTCAGGGGTGACGCCGGCGTCCGCGAAGGCGCGCCGCAGCTCCTCGAGGTCGCGATACGCGCCGTCGTCGGTTCGCAACGCGGTGATCGGGACGTGCACGGCCCCGGGGACGCGGCCCGCGCGGCCTTTCTCCTCCGGCGCGCCCGACGGCCAGAAGCGCTCGCCGTCGTACTCCGGCTGCGAGCGAACGTCAACGACGAGCGCGTCGCCCTCGAGCAGGTCGTCGCGCCGAGCCTCGAGGTCGTTCGCCGGCGGAAGGACGTATGACGCGCGCGCGTGCGCGGAACCTCGACGCTCCAGTCTCCGGACCACCGGTCGCGGGGGCCGTCCATGAAGCGGACGTCGCGATGGCCACGGCTCCTCAGCAGCCAGTATCCGAGGTGGGCGCCGTAGCCGTAGAAGACGACGGTCGTGCCGTTGGAGATTCCCGAGCGCTCGAGCAAGTCGGCGAGCTCGTCGTCGGCGACGAGCGAGTAGTTGGGCCTGCGCATGTGGCCATACGCGTTCCAGAGCACGGCGCCGGGAACGTGTCCCTCGTCATACGCAGCGCGGCTGACGTCGACCTCGACGATGCGCACGGCGGGATCGCCGAGATGCGCGGCTATCCAACCCGGGCCGACGCGGGGGTCGCTCATGAGCCTTGGGTCATCGCGATCGAATTCTCGCCTGACGTGACCGGGACCTGCGCGAGCAGCTTCCCGACACTTAACCCGTCTCGACGTGGAAGTTCGGCACATCGCCGGTGGCCCCGAGCAGCGGCCTCGCCTCTCGCATTCGACGCGGAGGCAAGCGCGGCCGCCGCCACGGCAACGAAGAGACCCCGACGACCCACGTCCGAAGTATCCCGCGCGGGACGGGGATCGGAAAGGGAATGAGGCCGCCCGGGGGGACGGCCTCATCGCATGACGCCTAGCTCTTCCCCCGTCTCGGGCGAAGGTCGGCGAAGTCCCAACGAATCATCGCTATCCCTTCCGAGCATCGAGGACCGCAGAACAGGCTTGCCCCGACACTGTTGACGAGGATCAACGGCCGAGCATGCTCCGAACGGGGGATTCCAACGGAACCCGGACGACTTGGCGCCGGATACGATCTGCGCGCCAGCCCTCTTAGCTCAGTTGGTAGAGCACCTCCTTCGGCCGGCGTCGGCTCGACCAGATCACCGTCGACGACATCGCCGCCTATATCGCACACATGCGCCGGAAGAAGCTGAAGGGATGGACGATCACCAGCTCGCTGCGGCCGTTGTCGATGATCCTCTCCCAGGCCGCCCGCAAAGGACGCATCCCCGTCAACCCCATGACCCAACTCGAACGCGGCGAGCGACCAAAACACGACGACGAACGCCCCAAGCGGATCCTCACCCTCGAGGAAATGCACGCGCTCATCGCCAACACCGAGACGCTGCAGCTGCGCTGCCTGTTCGAACTCATGCTCGCCACAGGCCTTCGCATCGGGGAGGCACTCGGACTCACCGCCGCCGACCTCGACCTCAAGCAGTCGATCATCCGCGTCGACTTTCAACTCGCCCGCGACGGCACGCGCACGATGCTGAAAACGGAAGAGTCGCGCCGGGCGATCGATATCCCGCCCCGGCTGATGCGCCGTCTTCGTGCGCTCCTGCTTCAGCGCGGCGCTCTAACCACCCCGGATGCCTTCGTCTTTGCAAGCCGGAACGGCACCGGGCTCGAGCGCAAGGTCGTCCGCGCCGCCCTCACCCGCACGGTGAAGCAGGCTGGCCTGTCCACGCCAGCGCCAACCCTGCACGACCTCCGCCACAGCCACGCCTCAATGCTGATCGCCCTCGACTACAGCGTCGTCGACGTGCAGCGCCGCCTCGGACACCGAAAGCCCGACACCACTCTGCGTGTGTACACCCACCAGTGGAAGTACCGGGACGCGCAGAAAAGCCGCATCGGCACCCACATCGGCCAACTCTTCAGCGAGACATCCGCAAAGCAGCTACGCCGACAACCGCGAGCACTTCCCCCCGCACCCGCTTCAGCGGACGCAGCCGCTGGTTGACCCGGGGAAGCAGCGGGGGGCGCTAGGTTCCTGCGATGGCTGAGACGATCGGAGATCGGCTTCGGCGCCGGCGGCTCGAGCTCGGCATCAGCCAG
>DASYFU010000299.1:0-6245 GCA_036498225.1 Gaiellaceae bacterium
TGAGCACGCCGGTCTCACGTTGCGCCGTCACCGAGATGACGAGGTTGACGAACGATCCGGCGATCACGGCGAGCGCGGAGATGCCCGGCACGTAGTACGTCGAGGCCTTGATTCCTTGCGGCCCGAGCTTGTCGTTCCCGAATACGCTGACGAAGATGACGAGGAAGATGATCGGCAGCGCGACCGTGAAGAAGCGCGACTGCTGGTTGCGCATGAACCCGAGCAGGTCGTAGCGGAACTGGTGGAGGACCATCACGCGACGCCGCCCGTGAGCCGCAGATAGACGTCCTCGAGCGACGGCCGCCGCACGTCGAGGTCGGGGATGTCGAGCCCGCGCGCGAGCGCCCAGTCGGCGAGCGCCTTCACGTCGGCGAGCGGCCGGGCGCTCTCGATCCCGACGCGGCCGTCCTGTGCGGTCGCCGGCAGCGGAAGCTCGCCGGGCGCGACGCCGTCCGGCAGCGTGAACGTGATGCGCACCGACATGCGCTCGCGGCCGCCGAGCGTCTGCGGCGTCCCCTCGGCGACGATCTTCCCGGCGGCGATGACCGCGATCCGGTCCGCGAGGTTCTCCGCCTCGTCCATGTAGTGCGTCGTCAGGAACACGGTCTTGCCGAGGTCGCGCAGGCCCTCGATCACGCTCCAGGCGGCTCGTCGCGCCGACGGGTCGAAGCCCGTCGTCGGCTCGTCGAGGAAGATGAGCTCGGGGTCGCCGATGAGCCCGAGCGCGACGTCGAGCCGACGTCGCTGCCCGCCGGAGAGCTGATGGCCCAGGGTCTCCGCTTTCTCGGTGAGCCCGACGAGCGCGATCGTCTCGTTGATGTCGCGCGGCGCCGCGTAGTACCCCGCGTACAGCTGAAGGCACTCGCGCACGGTCAGGCCCGGCTCCGGCGCCGACTCCTGCAACACGGTGCCAACCCGGTTCCGCCACTCGGGGCCGGCGTGGGCGGGATCGACCCCGAGTACCTGCACCTCGCCGTCGGTCCGCGTGCGAAATCCTTCGAGGATCTCCACAGTCGTCGTCTTGCCGGCGCCGTTCGGGCCGAGGAAGGCGAAGATCTCGCCGCGGCGGATCTCGAGGTCGATGCCCGCGACCGCCTCCATCGTGCCGTAGCGCTTCCGCAAGCCCCGAACGGAGATCACGGCGTCGTCCATGGCCGCACTCTCGCACAATGGACGCGATGGGAAAGGACTCGCGCCGCTCGATCCTCGCCGGCGTCGCCGCGCTCGCGGGCGTGGTCGCCGAGGCGGGCGCCAACCGTTTGACCGTCGCGCTCGGTGGCCGCGAGCGAACGCGCGTCATCGTCGTGCTCGCGTGTGTGCTCGGTCTGAGTGCGGCCGACGTCTCCACGGTCGGCGCGTCCGCGACCGAGCTTCGGCACGGCTTGCACATCAGCAACACCGACATCGGGCTCCTCGTCGCCACGACGTCGCTCGTCGGCGCGATCGCCAGCCTTCCGTTCGGCGTCCTCGCCGACCGCGTGCGGCGAACGACGACGCTCGCGATCACGATCGTCCTGTGGGCGGTCGCGATGCTGTGGAGCGCGTCGGTCTCGAACTTCCACGACCTGCTCGTCGCGCGCGTGTTCCTCGGCGCCGTGACTGCTGCGGCCGGCCCGCTGATCGCGTCGCTCGTCGGCGACTACTTCGGCGGCACGGAGCGCGGCCGCGTCTACGGGTACATCCTCACCGGCGAACTGCTCGGCGCCGGCTTCGGCTTTGCCGTCACGGGCGACATCGCCGCGGCGTCGTGGCGTGCCGCGTTCGTCATTCTTGCGATTCCCGCGCTCGTGCTCTCGGTGTTCGTCGCGCGCCTTCCGGAGCCGCGGCGCGGCGGCCGGGGCGTGCTTCTCCACGAGGGGAAGGCGCCGCCCGAGGACCCCGATGAGGTGCTGCACGAGACGGACGCGCAGCGGCTCGCGCGCGAGCGTGGGCTCGAGCCCGATCCGGATCTCGTGCTCGAGGGCGACCCGCGGCGCATGAACATCGTCACCGCGACCCGCTACGTCCTCCGCATTCGAACGAACATCTATCTCATCGCCGCGAGCGCGCTCGGCTACTACTTCCTCGCCGGCGTGCAGACGTTCGGCACCGAGTTCGCGAAGGAGCAATACAACATCGGTCAGGCACTCGCGAACCTCCTCCTGCTCGTCATCGGCATCGGTGCAGTCGTCGGCGTGCTCACAGGTGGCGCGCTCGGCGACCGGCTCCTGCGCCGTGGCCGACTGAACGGCCGGCTGTACGTTGCAATCGGGGCCGCGTCGCTTACACCCGTGTTGTTCGCGCCCGCGCTCTTCATGCGCAGTGCGAGCTCGGCGGTGCCGTACCTCATCGGTGCCGTTCTCGTCCTGTCGGCGCAGAACCCGCCGCTCGACGCGGCGCGGCTCGACATCATGCCGCCGCTCCTGTGGGGACGTGCGGAGGCGGTACGCACGATGCTGCGCTCGCTCGCGCAGGCGCTCGCGCCGCTCCTCTTCGGCGCCGCCAGCGACCACGTCTTCGGCGGCGGGCGGAGCGGACTGCAGTGGACGTTCGTCGTCATGCTCGTCCCGCTTGCCGCGAGCGCGTACCTGCTCTTCCGCGCGCGGCGGACGTATCCGCGCGACGTCGCGACCGCTAGCGCCGCTGCAGCATCTCGTCGATGGCCTGGTGAAGCTCGTTCAGCCGGCTGACGCCGAACGCGCGCACGGTTCCGTCCGCATCGATCACGAGGTTCGTCGGGACGCCGCGCACGCCGAGCGAGCGTGCGTACTCGCCGGTCTCGTCGAGCAGCACCGTGCCCTCGAGCCCCCACATCTCGCAGAACCGCTCCACCTCGGGCCTCGGGTCAGAGCCTTCCCAGATGTCGATGTGGATGATGTCGAGACCCGACCGGTCTCGTTCGGCGCGGCGCAGCTCCTCGAGGAACGGCGCCTCCGCGTTGCACGGTCCTCACCAGCTGGCGAAGAAGTTGATGATGTAGCGCTTCTCCGCCCAGTCGCGGCTCGAGCGCATCGCGCCCGTGCGGAGATCGATGAGTGAGAACTCCGGGAGCGGCCTGCCGACGAGCGGCGACGGCCCCTCGAGCGCCGGGGCAGGAGGACGGCCCGCGAGCAGATCCTCGACGATCGTCAGCGTCCCGCTGCCCGCGTCCGCCACGAGCAGCCGGCCGTCGTACGGGTCGACCGTGACGCCGCCGGGGCCGTCGCCGACGGGGATCTGCGTCCACTCCGCGCCGTCGGCGACGCCGAGCACGCTCACCGTGCCGGCGCCGCGGTTGCTGACATAGATGCGATCGTGCGCCGGCGCGACCGTGAGGCCGACGGGCGCCTCGCCGACGCGCAGCTCCTCGATCACGCGCGCTTCGGCGACGTCGATGCGATTGACTGTGCCGGCGACGGAGTTGACGACAAACGCTTCGCCCCGTTCGGGCACGACCCCGACCGCGCACGCCCCGGTGCCGACGTCGATGCGCCCGAACGGGGCGTTCGTGTCGGCGTCGATCAGCGTCACCGACGCGGCGATGAAGTTGACGCAGAGGATGATCCGCCGCTCGCGGTCGAGCTCGATGGCGCCCGCGCCGATCTCCGCCTCGACGGTCGCAATCGTTTCGAGCGTATCGATGTCGATGACGCTCATCGTCCCGCCGAGCGAGTTGCCGACGTATAGGCGTCGGCGCTCGGCGTCGTAGGCGAGCCCGGACGGATAGCCGCCGACCGGGACGGTCCCGGTCAGCGCCAACGTCTCGGCGTCGACGACGGACACCGAGTCGGCGTGGGCGTCGGCGGTGAAGATCCGGTCGGTGGGCGGGTCGAAGACGAGGTCGATCGGCTCCGCGCCGACGGGCACCCGCGCGATGACGTCGTGCCGCTCGAGATCGACGACGGTCACCCAGTCGCTGCGCGAGCATGCGACGTACGCGCGGCGGCGCGCGGTATCGACGCCGATTCCCTCGGGATCGAGCCCGACGGGGATCTCCGCGATCGTCCGCGAGTGGGCGGGAACGTCGATCCGGCAGGCGGCCCCGATGCCGTATTCCACCGGATCCGTCGCCGCCATCGGCGCTATGTAACCACACCGTTTCCCGTCATTTGCCGTGGTGTCTCCCATGAGGCGGACGGCTGCGCCGAGGATCGCTTCCGTCCGTCACACATCCCTATCCGTAGAAGGGGGAACGATGAGAAGTCGGATCCGTTGGATTCTCCCGGTGCTCGTGGTGGCCGCCGCCGCCGCGACCGCCGCCGCGTCGTCGGGCGCAAGCCCACACGACGGCGCGGCCACGGCGACGCCCATCAAGCATCTGGTCGTCATCTTCCAGGAGAACGTCTCGTTCGATCACTACTTCGGGACCTACCCGAATGCAACCAACCCCCCGGGCGAGCCGGCATTTCACGCCGCACCGGACACCCCCTCGGTCAACGGGCTGCAGGGAGCGCTGCTGACCAACAACCCCAACAGCGCGAACCCGCAGCGGCTCGACCGCTCCCAGGCGCTGACGTGCGACCAGAATCATGGCTACACCGCCGAGCAGAAGGCGTTCGACATGGGAGCGATGGACAAGTTCATCCCGTTCACGGACGTGGAGAGCTGCGCAGCGCCCGACACCACCGCGCCCGGTCTGGTGATGGATTACTACGACGGCAACACCGTGACCGGCCTGTGGAACTACGCACAGCACTTCGCGATGAGCGACAACTCGTACAGCGACACGTTCGGTCCGTCCACGCCGGGCGCGCTCAACGTGACGACGGCCAACACCTACGGCGCGATCTGCGGACCGAGCAGCGCCGTCATCAACGCGCCGCCCTGCACGGCGGCGCCGGGCGCGACGCCTGCCACGCCGCAGGCGCCGACGGGGACCGGCACCGTCTACAGCGACGCCGATCCGAACTACGACATCTGCTCGTCGACCCAGGACGGCAGGACGGCCGCTGCGACGCTGCAGATGAGCGGGCGGAACATCGGCGACCTGTTGAACAGCAAGGGCATCACCTGGGGATGGTTCCAGGGCGGCTTCGCGAGCCCCAACTACGTCTCCGGGAAGCCGAGCACCGATGACCTCTCGGCGGTGTGCACCGCCACGCATACGAACATCGGCGGTGCGGTCCAGAAGGACTACAACCCGCACCACGAGCCGTTCCAGTACTTCGCCTCGACGGCGAACCCGACGCACCTGCCGCCGACCTCGATCGACAAGATCGGCGCGCAGGACCAGGCCAACCACCAGTACGACCTGAGGGACTTCTGGGCCGCCGCCGACAGCGGCAACCTCCCGGCGGTCTCGTATCTGAAGGCGGCCGACTACCAGGACGGCCATGCCGGCTACTCCGACCCGCTCGATGAGCAGGCGTGGCTCGTCGGCACGATCAACCGCCTGGAGAAGCTGCCGACGTGGGACAGCACCGCCGTTGTGATCCTCTACGACGACAGCGACGGCTGGTACGACCACCAGATGGGACCGGTGCTGATGCAGTCGCAGACGGCGCTCGACGCCCTGACCGGCGCGGCGCAGTGTGGCGCCAACACGGCCAAGGTTCCCACCGGCGACGGCGGAGTCGTCGAGCAGGGGCGCTGCGGGCCCGGACAGCGTCAGCCACTGCTCGTGATCTCGCCGTACAGCAAGCACAACTACGTCGACGGGACGCTGACGACGCAGGCCTCGGTCGTCGGCTTCATCGAGAACAACTGGCTCGGAGGACAGCGGATCGGAAACGGGTCCGAGGACGCGACCGCCGGGACGCTCGACAACATGTTCAGCTTCGATCACCCGCAGGGCCCGACGAAGCTGTTCCTCGATCCCTCAACCGGAGAGCCGACCTCCGGCTGATAGCCCGATCAGGAGGAGCTGGCGGCCACCAGGGCCGCCAGCTCCTTCCGTGCTCGCTTGAGCTCTTGCTTTTGATCCCGAAGTGCGGGACCGCGCGCGCCGCGAACCATGAGGAGCTGAAGCTCGCGGACGCGCTCCCTGATCTGCTCGAGCAGTCGCTCGACTTCGCGTTGGTATCTGCGGCGGTCGTTCGTCATCACGCTGCCTCCAGGAGGACGACCTGCGGCTCTTCCTCCACCTGCACCGCCGGCCCGGACTCGATCAGGGCGGCCGACAGCACGCTGCCGGCGAGCGAGATGCCCGCGAGCACGTAGAACGCGATCACGAATCCGTGCGTCAGCGCGGATGGCGTGAACGAGCCGACGTGATGCTGCGTCGCGAACCGGCTCGTATACGTCGTCGCGATCGTGGTCGCGATGGCGACGCCGATCGCTCCGCCGAT
>DASYFU010000300.1:0-3573 GCA_036498225.1 Gaiellaceae bacterium
CCTCGCCGCGCCGCCAGTGCACGCCGCTGTCCTTGTAGCTCTCCTTGTCGGTCACGAGCAGCTCGACGGGATGGCCGAAGACGGGATCCGGATACTCCGACGCCGCCGCGAGCGGCTGGAACTCGTCGCCGAAGTGCGACCCGAAGAGCTGGTTCACCGCCGCGAGCACCTCCGGGCGCGAGCGGTAGTTCAACGTCAGCGGGAGGAGGTTCGCCGCCTGCACGCGACGCTCGCGAAAGACGCGGACGTCGGCGTGGCGGAACCCGTAGATCGACTGGAACTCGTCGCCGACGTAGAAGAGGTCGGCGCCGCCGCCGGCGAGCAGGTCGATCAGCTCGCACTGCAGCCGGTTGGTGTCCTGGAACTCGTCGACCATGATCGCGCGGAAGCGCAGCGCCTCGCGCTCGCGGATCGACTCGTTGTCGCGCAGCAGGTCGCGGGCCCGCAGCTGGAGGTCCTCGAAGTCGAGCGCCGACTCGCGTGCCTTCTCCTCGGCATACGCGGCCGCGAAGCGCTCGAGCAGCTCCTGGAGCAGATCGCGGTCGCGCGCGGCTGCCTCGTCGAGCGCCGCCTGCTCGACCGCGCGCCGCGCCTCCTCGTAGACGACCGCCCGGTCGCCACGAACGCGGAAGTCGGACAGATCGATGAGGCGGTCGGCACGGGTGTCGCGATCGAGCAGCGACAGCAGCTGCGCAGCCGTCTCGTGGTCGACCGCACGCGCGGCCTCGCGCAGCTCCTCGATGCGCTCCGCCAGCTCGGGTCGGTCTCCGACGCCGAGCACGAGCTCGCGCCCGGCCGAGCGCAGCGTCTCGTAGACACCGGTGAGCATCCGCCGCAGCCCGGCGGCGCCGTAGGTGGCGAGAAGCTGGAGCCGCGCCGGCTCGCCGCTCGCGCAGAACTCGGCGAGCGCGCGCTCGAACGCCTCGCTGCGCAGCACGGCTCCCTGCGCGTCGTCCAGCTCGCGGAAGCGCGGGTCGAGGCCGGCCGCGAACGGATACGCCTTCAGGAGGCGCATGCAGAACCCGTGGATGGTGGAGATCCACGCGCCGTCGAGCTCGCGCGCGAGATCGTGGCGACCGCGCGCCGTCAGCTCTGCCCGAACGCGGGTGCGCAGCTCGCCCGCGGCGCGCCGGGTGTACGTGATGACGAGGATCGAGTCGACGTCGAGGCCCTGGTCGCACACCGCGCGCGCGAAGCGCTCGACGAGCACGGCCGTCTTGCCGGTGCCGGCACCGGCGGAGACGAAGACCTCCCCGGTTGCCTCGACCGCTGCGATCTGCTGTTCGTTCACGCCCGCTCCACCCGGCACATGGGCCACAGGTCGCACCACGGCGGGCACTCGCCGCCGCGCGGGTCGTGCTCGACGTCGCCGGTCCGGATGCGGCCGGCGAGACGGCGGGCCATCTCCTCCGCACCGGCGACCAGCGACCAGAACGCGTCCTCGTCGAGATAGTCCGTGCGGACGTAGCCCGCGAGCGTGTCGCCCTCGTCCTTGCGAAGCAGCCCGCGCGCGCGGCGCTCGCCCGCGAGGGGGCGATAGACACCGCCGAGCGGCTCGATCCCGACGAGGTCGCGCAGGACGAGCATGTACAGCGGGATCTGGAGCCGCAGCTCCTTCTCGATCTCGACCGCCGAGTGCGCGTGCTTGCCCGACTTGTAGTCCTGCACGATCCCGCGCGCGCTGAACGGGTCGATGTCGATGCGGTCGATCTTCCCCGACAGGACGACGCCGTCGCCGAGCTCGAGCCCACGCTGGAGCTCGGGCGCCGCGCGCTCGCTGCCGAAGAGCACCTCGAACCGCCGCGGGACGAGCTGCAGCTCACTGGCGCATTCCTCGTGCACGAGCGCCTCGAGATCGCGCCACAGCGTCTGGTCGAGCTCGCGCGCCTGCATCTCGGTCATCTCCATGCGCACGCCGCCGATCGCCTCGTCCAGGGACGCGCGCATGAGCCGGACGGCGCCGTCCTCGACGCCGGCGTCGAGCTTCTCGACGCCGAGCTCCTTCGGCAGCCGCGTGAAGAACTTGAACAGTGCGCTGTGCGCGACCGAGCCGCGCAGCTTCGGATCGACCTCGGCATCGATCGAGCGCGGGTCGATGAGGCGGTCGATGAACCATGCCGACGAGCAATCTGCGAAGCGCTCGAGCTCGGTGACGTTGAACGTCGTGCGCGAGCCGAGCTGCTCGAGCACGACGGGATGGACGAGTCTGGTCGGGCGCTCGTGCGCGCCGACGGCGCGGTCGAGCCTCCGCTCCCACCCGTTCGCGCGCGCCAGCGCAGCAGCCTGGCCGCCATCGCGCGCGGCCAGCTCGGCGAGGGCCCGCAGGCGCTCCCGTTCGGTCGGTGCGCCTTCGAGCGACCACGTCAGCGCGGACAGAGGCCGTCTGCGCGTCCAGCGCCGAACGTCCTCGGCCTCGTACAGCGCCTGCACCTCGTCCCAGAACGGGCTCGCCTCGCGTGGCGAGCCGTCGTCGGTCGCCGCCTCACGCACGAGATACAGCCGCTCCGACGCGCGCGTGCACGCCGTGTAGAAGAGATAGCGGTCGCGGCTGACCGAGTCGGGCTTCTCGAGCCGCGCGCCGCGCTCGTCGAGTGCCCGCCGCGCGTCGTCGTCGAGGAACGGTGACGAGAGGCCGCGACGCGGCAGGCTCCCTTCCTCCAGCCCGAGCACGAACGCGACATCGAACTGCCGTGTGCGCGCGCGCATGAGGTCGACGACGGCGACGCGGCCGGGCTCGTCGCCGCGCATGGGCCGCAGAGTCTGGCGATCGAGCGCCGCGACGACGTCCTCGCGCGAGAGCGGGCAGACGATTCGCTGCCAGCCGTCGAGCTCGGCGAGGAGTCGCGTGACCGCCTCGTACGCGCGCAGGTCGAGCCGCGAGGACTCGCCCACGGGCGGCCCCTCCAGGCCGTAGGCGCTGCGCAGCATCCGTGCCGCAAGATCGCGCACGGCCGCGACCGCGTCCTCGGCCGCACGGAGGTCGTCGAGCATCGGCAGCGGCGAGCCGCGCAGCTTCTCCGCCTCCTCGACGACGCGCTCGGGCGATTGCACCGCGCGTCCGCGCAGCCGGCCTTCGACGAAGTCGACGGCGTGACGGGGGACGCCCGAGAACGGCGAGCGCAGATGCGTGAACAGGTCTCCCCGCGTTCCAGCAAGCCACGCGAAGCGGAGCATCGACGCGAGCGACTGGCCGTACGTCGTCTGCGCGAGCCGCAGCTCGCCGTCGATCGAGTAGGGCACGCCGAGCGTCGCGAGCGCGGTCTCGAGCGGCGCGCGCCAGCGCTCGATGCTCGGGCAGACGATGCCGATGCGCTCAGCGGGCGTCCCCGCGCGGAGCAACGCGAGCAGCTCCTCGCCGACGAGCTCGAGCGCGCCGCGCGCGCCTGCACCCTCGAAGAAGCGCACCGCGCCCTCGATCGGGACGGCCGGCGGAGGCGCATCGTCGAAGAGCCCGCGCTCGAGATGTGCGAGCGCAGGCTGCGCCGTGTCGCCCCAGCGTGCAGGCAGCTCCTCGATGCGCGCGCCGGCGAGACGCGCGAGATCCTCCGCGGTCCGGCGTAGCGAGGCGAACGC
>DASYFU010000301.1:0-16427 GCA_036498225.1 Gaiellaceae bacterium
CGTGACGAGCGCGACATATTCCGGGCCGGCGATGACGATCGACGCGCACAGCATGATCGACGCCCACACCGGCATGGGACTCGTCACCGGGACGCTGAGGTCGCCGACGGTGACCGGCCAGTTCTCCGCCGTATACGACCACGGTGTGATAAGCGGAACGACGACAGGCCACGTTGGAACACGCCCCTTCATCGCCAGCTTGACCGCGACGTTCGAGCCCACGGACGGGTTTACGCGCGGCGTGATCGGTGGCCGCAACCCGGTCGGGGCCGCGGTGCTCGACTCCCGCTGCGCGGCGCCGGCGCAGAGGCAGCTCCGTCATGCGCAGGGGATCGTCAAAGCCTCGAACGCGATCGAAATCGCCGTCGGCGACCTGACGTGCGTCGTGCCTCCGAGGCTTGCGATCACCGTGACGTTCAAGTATGGGGCCGGTTCGCGGGTGTCGATCACCTGTTCCGCATCGAACGGGAAGGAGACGCTCGTCTCGATCAAAGGGCAGAAATGAGCCGCACCGAGTCGAGATCGGTGTGCTGCAGGTGCTGCAGCATCATGCGGTCGCATCCCGCGTCCTCGTACTCGCGCAGTCGGGCGGCGACCTCGTCGACCGACCCGACGATCGCCCGCTCTCGGTAGGCGGCGAGCCAGTCATCGAAGCCCGTGTCGCGAGGGCGACGTTCGTACAGCGCGCGTGCGCGCTCGAGCGCCTCCTCGTGCGTGGAGCCGACGACGCAACCGGTCATGACCGAGAAGCGCAGCGACGGCACCTTCGTTCGGATCGCGGCCGCCTCGTCGGGCGTGACGAACGGCGAGTTGTACTCGGTCGCGAAGCGCAGCGCAGGCTCGACGGTGCCACGCTTGCCGCTCCCGCCGACGAGGATCGGCGGATGCGGCTTCTGCACGGGCTTCGGCAGTCCGGGCGCGTCCTCGAGCGTGTAGTGGCGGCCGCGGAAGTCGACGCGCTCCTCCGTCCAGAGACGGTGCACGATCTCCAGCTGCTCCGCGAACATCTCCATGCGCACGCGCGTCTCGGGGAACGGGAAGCCGAACGCGCGGTGCTCGCGCTCCATCCAGCCGGCGCCGATCCCGAGCTCGATGCGCCCGCCCGAGACGTGATCCGCGGTGGCGGCCGCGTTCGCGAGCAACGCAGGCGCGCGGAACGTCACCGGCGAGACGAGCGTGCCGAACCGGAGGCGCGTCGTGCGCGCGGCGAGCGCCGCGATCGTCGTCCACGCGTCGTGCGCGACGTTTGCGTCCTCGTCGCCCTGCGAGATGTAGTGGTCGGAGCGGAAGAGCGTGTCGATTCCGTTCTCCTCGCACGCGTCCGCGAGGGCGCACCAGTCCTTCCAGGTCACGCCTTCCTGGCCCTCGATCATGAGCGCGACCCGCATAGGGCCGACGCTAGCATCGGTACGTGGCAGCGATGCAGCCGGAGACGTACCTGGAAGACCTGAATCCGGCCCAGCGGGAGGCCGTTCTCGCCACCGAAGGTCCGCTCCTCGTCGTCGCCGGGGCCGGCTCGGGAAAGACCCGCGTCCTCACACGCCGAATCGCGCACCTGCTCGCCGCGGTCGGCGCGAAGCCGCCCGAGATCCTCGCCATCACGTTCACGAACAAGGCGGCCGCCGAGATGCGCGAGCGGCTCCAGGATCTCGTCGGGCCCCCCGCGCGCGCAGCCTGGGTGATGACGTTCCACGCCGCCTGCGGTCGCATCCTTCGCCGGGAGGCGCCGCGGCTCGGCTACCGCACGAACTTCACGATTTACGATTCAGCCGACCAGCTCCGCCTCGTCAAGCGCTGCCTCGACGAGCTCGACCGCGACCCCAAGCGGTTCACGCCGCGCGGCATCCACGCGCAGATCTCGAACGCGAAGAACCAGCTGATAGGGCCGGCCGAGTACGCAAGCCGCGTGTCGAGCTTCTACGACCAGACCGTCGCCGAGGTGTACGAGCTGTACCAGCAGCGGCTGTTCTCGTCGAACGCGGTCGACTTCGACGACATGCTGTACCTGACCGTCGACGTGCTCGAGCGCTTCCCCGAGGCGGCCGAGAAGTGGCAGAGCGCGTTCCGCTACATCCTCGTCGACGAGTACCAGGACACGAACCACGCGCAGTACCGGCTGCTGCAGCTGCTGGCGACGAAGCATCAGAACGTGTTCGCGGTGGGCGACCCCGACCAGTCCATCTATGCATTCCGTGGCGCGGACATCCGCAACGTGCTCGAGTTCGAGCGCGACTTCCCCGGCGCGCGCACGATCGCGCTCGAGCAGAACTACCGGTCGACGAACTCGATCCTCGAGGCGGCGAATGCGGTCATCAAGCACAACCGCGAGCGCAAGGAGAAGAACCTGTGGTCCGACCTCGGCGACGGCGAGCCGGTGCGCGTCGTCGAGGTGGAGGACGAGCACGCCGAGGCGCGCTACGTCGCCGCCGAGATCGCGCTCCTCGTCGAGCAGGGCTATTCCGGGAGCGAGGTCGCGGTCTTCTACCGGACGAACGCGCAAAGCCGCGTGCTCGAGGACGTGCTCGTCCGCCAGGGCGTCGCCTACCAGGTCATCGGTGGCCCGCGCTTCTACGAGCGCGCGGAGGTGAAGGATCTCGTCGCGTACCTCCAGGTGATCGACAACCCGTACGACGCTGTCTCGCTCGTGCGCATCGCGAACAAGCCGCGGCGCGGCATCGGCGACTCGACCCTCTCGCGGCTGCAGGCGTACGCCGACGCGCAGGGGATCTCGTTGTGGGAGGCGACCGAGTTCGCCGAGGAGGCGGGCGTCGGCGCCGCGCCGCAGAAGGCGGTGCGCGCGTTCCGGACGATGATCGAGTCGTGCATGTCGGGCGCGCTCGAGCTCGAGGTGCCCGAGCTGATCGAGCGCGTGCTCGAGCGCTCCGGCTACGTCGACGCGCTTCGGGCCGAGCGCACGATCGAGGCGGAAGGGCGGATCGAGAACCTCCAGGAGCTCGTCTCGCTCGCGCGCGAGTGGCAGGAGGTGACGCCCGAGCCGAGCCTGTCCTCGTTCTTGCAGGAGGTCTCGCTCTATTCCGACCAGGACGCGATCCGGGGCGAGGGCTCGCTCGTCACGCTCATGACGCTGCACAACGCGAAGGGCCTCGAGTTCAAGGCCGTCTACCTCATCGGCCTCGAGGAGGGCATCTTCCCGCACTCGCGCTCGATCGAGGAGCACGGCGTCGAGGAGGAGCGGCGCCTCATGTACGTCGGCATGACGCGCGCGATGGAGAAGCTGACGCTCCTGCACGCGTCGTCGCGCATGCTGTACGGCGGGCGGTCGTACAACATGCCGTCGCGCTTCCTCGACGAGCTGCCCGAGCAGCACGTCGAGCGCGACCGCCTGCGGCCGGCGTCGTGGTCGGACTATGGATCCCCGAAGCAGAGCGCGGTGAAGACGCGCGAGAACGTCCCGTCGTTGTCGGCGGGCGACTCCGTCCGGCACGGCACGCTCGGCGAAGGCGTCGTCCTCCGCCTCGAGCCCGGCGGCGTTGCCGTAATCAGGTTCGCGAGCGACGGGTCCGAGCGGAGGCTGATGCTCGACTACGCGCCGCTTGAGAAGATCACCTGATGGAGATCCGCACCTGTCGCGACCGCGATGAGTTCGCGCGCGCGTTCTATGCCATCGGCCAGTACTTCGGCGGTCCGCCGCAGGAGGACATGCTCGACCGCTGGCTCACGTACTTCGACTTGGAGCGGATGCACGCGGCGTTCGAGGGTGACGAGGTCGTCGCGGGTGCCGGCGCGTTCACGTTCGACCTTTCCGTCCCGGGCGGCTCGCTTCCCTGCGCGGGCGTCACCGTCGTCGGCACGTATCCGACGCATCGTCGCCGCGGTGCGCTGCGTGGGATGATGGACGCGCAGCTGGCCGACGTGCACGCGCGCGGGGAGCCGCTTGCCGCCCTGTGGGCGAGCGAGGAGACGATCTACGGGCGTTTCGGCTACGGGCTCGCCGCGTGGTGCGGCGAAGTGAAGATCCCGCGCGGCGCGTCGGCGTTCGCGCAACCGTTCACGGCGCGCGGCCGGACGCGATTCGTCACGTCCGAGGAGGCGGCCGTGCTGTTCCCGCCGGTGTGGGACGAGCTTCGCCGGGAGCGGCCGGGCGTGCCGGCGCGCTCGCCGGCGTGGTGGGAGCTGCGCGCGCTGCGCGCGGCGCCGGAGCAGGCGGCGAACCCGAAGCGGTTCGTCGTCGTCGAGATCGACGATCGCGTCGAGGCGTACGCGATCTTCCGCCTCTTCTTCGAGACCTCGGAGGGCGCGTTCAGCGGACGAACGGAGGTGTTGGAGGCCGTCGGCTCGACGCCGCAGGGAACGGCGGAGCTGTGGCGCTTCCTCCTCGACATCGACTGGTCGGCGACGACGAAGGTGTCGCTGCTGCCGCCCGACCATCCGCTGTTCCTGCTGCTCGCGAACCCGCGCCGCATGACCTACCGCATGGGCGACTCGCTGTGGGTGCGGCTCGTCGACGTCGGCGCCGCGCTGTCCGGTAGGCAGTACCGGAACGGCGGCCGGATCGTGTTCGAGGTGCGCGACGCGACCTGCCCGTGGAACGATGACCGGTGGAAACTCGAGGGCGGTGAGGCGTCGCGGACGGACGACTCGGCCGACATCGCGCTCGACGTCGACGCGCTCGGGGCCGTCTATCTCGGGGCCGTCTCGTTCGGCGAGCTGCGGGATGCGCTGCGCGTCGAGGAGCTCGTCCCGGGCGCGATCGCCCACGCGGACGCCGTCTTCGGTTGGCGGCCGCTGCCGTGGTGTCCCGAGATTTTCTGAGCAGTCCGGTGCCAGGCTCCAGTCGTTCACCCCGCACCTCCAGTTGCCGGCGCGAGGTCATGGCTCCGGCGATCATTAAGAATTTGTCAAGGCCCAACGGAAACGGCTTGATCTAGCCGTTCACGGCGCCTCTCGTTGCCGGTTCGGGCAAGGGGTGGTCTAGGGTCCCGGGCCTCCTATGGGGAGGAGGGCAATTCAGGTCGTGGTGGCGCTCGCCGCCGCTTGCGCAGTCGCGGCTCCCGCGGCGGCGAAGCCGGCAGGCGGGCTCTCGCATGCCCGTGTCAGGCACGTGGCGGCAGCCAGGACGCTGCTCGAGTTCTCGTGGCCGGCGGAGGGGACGATCACGACGCCGTTCACCCCGTACCACCACGGGCTGGACATCGGGATGCTGCGCTCGCTCGACGTGCGCGCGGCCGCGCCGGGGAAGGTGGTGTCGGTCGGATACACGACCGGGTTCGAGGGCTACGGCAACATCGTCCTCGTCCAGGTGACGCCCGAGGTGGTGACGCTGTACGCGCATCTCTCTTCGTACAAGGTCAAGCCGGGCGAGACGATCGGGCGCGGCGAGCTCCTCGGAATCGCCGGCTGCACGGGCTACTGCACCGGCGTGCATCTGCACTTCGAAGTGCGCCAGAACGGCGTCGCGGTCGACCCGCGCAAGTTCCTGAGCGGCTAGCCGAAGCGGCTACACTGCCCGGCGACCCGGGCGCTTAGCTCAGTTGGGAGAGCACCAGCTCGACAAGCTGGGGGTCACTGGTTCGAGCCCAGTAGCGCCCACTCGCATTATCGAAACGACAACGCGCTCTATCGGTTGCGATGAGTCTTGCCGTGGGTGCCGGTCTGTATCCACGACCGATCAACGCAAGCGAGGAGAGCCTCATGACCGCGACCTATACCTTCGACGTCTTTTCCAGCCTCGATGGCTTCGGCTCCGCCAGCGGCGGCGACTGGGGCGGCTACTGGGGCAAGCAGGGGCCTGAGCTGCTCGACCACCGCCTCGCGCTGTACAGCGAGGAACAGCGGATGGTCTTCGGGGCCAACACGTATCGGCTATTCGCACAGATGCTGGCCTCGAGCACCGACGAGTCCGAGGTGAGGGACCCGTGGGTCACCCGGATGGTGAGCTTGCCGGCGATCGTCGTCTCGTCCACGCTGGAAGAACCTCTCGACTGGGCGGAGGGGACCGTGGTGAACGGCGACGCGGTCGACGTCGTCGCCCGACTCAAGGAGGAGTCCGCGATCCCGTTGCGCTCGCACGGGAGCCTGTCGATGAATCGGGCGCTGATGGCCGCCGGCCTCGTCGACCGCGTCCAGGTGACCGTCTTCCCGGTGATCACCGGCCAGAACGGATCGGATGCGATCTTCGAAGGCGCGGCCGACTTCGACCTCGAGCTGCTCGAGAGTCGAACGCTCGACGGCAACATCCAGGAGCTCACCTACCGGCCCACGCTGCACGTGTGAGCCCCGTTGGGCCCGTTCCGGTTCGCGGGCTCACCTGATTAGATGATGCGTATGGGGGTCGCTGCTCAGGTCTTTGCGGCTGGTGACGAAAGCCTTGGCCCGGACGGCGGCCCAAAGGCGAGTAGGCGCCGCCACCTTGGCGCGGTCGGCGACGACGATTCGCGGAGGCCCGGCGAGCAATCGCCGTGCGTGTTGCTCGTCGAGGACGATCCGTCGATGCGGCTTCTCTGTCAGGTGAACCTCGAGAGCGAGGGGTTTCGGGTCGTCGTCGCAGCGGCCGGCAGGGAGGCCCTCAGCCTGGCCGCGTCGGAGCAGCCCGACGTGGTGCTGCTCGACGTGATGCTCCCCGATCTGGGCGGCTTCGAGATCGCCGCCCAGCTGAGGCACCTGCCGGTCGTGTTTCTGTCCGCGCGCACGTCCGAGCTCGATCTCGAGCGCGGCCGGCGGGCAGGCGCCCTCGACTACGTCACCAAACCGTTCGACCCCATCGCTCTGCCGGCGCGGCTGCGCGAGGATCTGGACGAGTTCCATCGAAGCGGGAGTGCGGAGCACGTCTGGCAGATGCGGTTCGGGCCGCCGGGCGGGTACAGCAGATAGAGCTTCGGCCAAGCGCGAAGGGTGGGGCAGTGCTGACGAGTCGTGATCGGGAGGCTGAACGGCGGGTTGCCCGTCCCGTGCAGACGGCACTCGCGCTCCTGCTTGCGATCGTGCTCGTACTCGTCGCGGTGGGAGGTTTCGCGATCTATCGCGTGTACTCGCTCGGCAACCATCGCTTCATCGACCAGGCGGGCCCGTTCTTCGCCGTGACCGAGGACTTGGCGGTCGAGATGCTCAATCAGGAGACCGCTGTTCGCGGGTACGTGATCACGAGCGACCCGAAGACGCTCGCGCCGTACAAGCAGGGGAGGACGTACGCGGGCGCCGAGCTGGCGCTGATCGCGAAGGATCAGTCGTTCGATCCGCACATTCCGGGTGACCTGCAGCGGATGCGCCGGGAGGTGCGCTCGCTCGAGGCGTATTTCGCCAGCGAGGTCGCGCTCGTGAAAAGCGGGCCGGCCGGGCAACGTCGAGCCCAGTCCCGGATCCTCGCCGGCAAGGGGCACTTCGATCACCTTCGTGCCGCGTCCGCCGCGCTGATCGCCGACGCGGGAAACGTGATCAAGCACTCCCACAACGAGCAGCGCTCGACGCTCACGCGATGGTGGTTGTTCCTCGGCATCGCCGGCGGTATCGCACTCCTGATTGCGCTCGGGCTCATTCTGCGCGTGCCCGGTCGTCTGATCGCACTCGTCCGCGAGGAACGGCTCGCGCGACGGGACGCAGAGCGGTCCGCCGATGCCGCGCGTGCGCTCGCCCACGTCGGCGAAGCAGTCCTGCTGCTCGCCGAGGACGGGTCGGTCCGCTATGCGAACCCAGCGGCCGAGCAGTGGTTCATCCACGAGGGAGACATGACCTCGACCGCGTTCGAGCATGTTCTCGCTGCGTCTCTTTCGGCCGACGGCAGTCCCGAGACCTTTCAGTTCTCCCTTGCTGGTGTCGAGCGGCGGCTGGCGATCGCACGAACCGAGTTCGACGGAGGCACCGTGCTCGTCTACCGCGACGTCTCCGACGATCATCGGCTCGAGGCGCTTCGCGCCGACTTCGTCGCGACCGCCGCTCACGAGCTGCGCACTCCGCTCGCCGCGGTCTACGGCGCAGTGCGGACGCTCCGGGAGCGAGACGGGCTATCGGCGGAGACCAGCGCGCGCTTTCTCGAGCTGATCGAACACGAGTCGGAGCGTCTGAAAACGATCATCGACCAGTTGCTCGTCTCGGCCCAGCTCGACGCGGCCGACCTCCATCTGAACCCGCAGCCGGTCGACCCTGTCGCGCTCTGCCGCAGCCTCCTCGACGCCGCTGAGATTCGCAAGCCGGATGCCATCGAGTTCAGCCTCGACCGCCCCGATCGAGACATCCTCGTCTACGCCGATCCCGATCGGCTCGGCCAGGTGGTCGCGAACCTGATCGACAACGCGATCAAGTACTCACCCGACGGCGGCCGCATAACGGTGCAGATTCGCGCCGGTGGCGACCTGGGCGTCATCGCGGTCAGCGACAACGGCGTCGGGATTCCCGCACACGAGCACGAACGGATCTTCCAGAAGTTCTATCGACTCGACCCGAACATGACCAAGCGCGTCGGCGGCTCCGGGCTCGGCCTCTACATCAGCCGGCAGCTGGTCGAGCAGATGGGCGGCCAGCTCACCGTCAGCTCGAGCCATGGCATCGGTTCGATCTTCCGGGTCACGATTCCGCTCGCGGTCGGCAAGGCATCGACCCAGCGGGCCGCCGCCGCAACGTAGAACCCAGGGTTCGTGAGGCCCACAGCCTCGTTACGCTCACCGTGTGGCCCGCGTCCTCGTCATCGGCCCGGGTGACATGGGCTCGCGGATCACGGCCCGGCTCGCGTTCACGCCGGGCGTCCACGAGCTCGTGCTCGCGGGAGTGCCCACCGAGGCCGGCGAGGATGCCGTCGGCATGGTGCGGTCGACGACGGACGTCGCCGCCCGTTTCGTCCTCGCCCACTGCACTGACCAGGCAGTAGTCGAAGCGCTGCTCGCCGACGCTGACCCGGCCGTGATCGTCCAGTGCGCCTCGCTGATGTCGCCGTGGGCGCTCGTCGGTCGCACGGACGACGTCGCCTGCGCGATCGCGTCGGCCGGGCTCGCCGTCGCGTTGCCGATGCAGCTGCCGGTCGTCCGCGCGGTGATGGCCGCCGTCCGCGCGACGGGATTCGCCGGGCCGGTCGCCAACCTCTCGTTTCCGGACGTGACGAACGGGATCCTCGACCGTTCCGGCCTCGCGCCGTCGATCGGCCTCGGCAACGTGACGATGCAGTTCCTGCGCGTACGCGGCGCGCTTCGCGCCGAGCTCGGTCCCGATGCGGAGCTTCCACTCGTTCGCGTCATCGGCCACCACAACCAGGTGTACCCCGTGATGCGGGCGGAGCCTCCCGCTGATCCGGACGATCGCGTGCGCGTCTTTCTCGGTGAGGACGGAGAGCGGGCGGATCACCTCGCATATCTCGGTCGGCCCTACGCTGCCGGCGTCGTCTACAACCAGGTCACGGCCGCCGCGTGCGTCCGCGTCGTCGAGGCGCTCCTGCCCGGCGCGGCGCCGACGCGGATCTCCGCACCCGCGCCGTTCGGCTTACCAGGCGGCTATCCCGTCGCAATCGAGGACGGTGCGATCACCCTCGACCTTCCACCCGATCGGGATCTCGACGAGGTCTCCGCGTGGCAGTCCTCGATCGCGCGGAACGACGGCGTCGACTCGATCGCCGACGACGGCACGGTGACGTTCACGGAACACGCGCGCGACGCGGTGGCGCAGGTCGCGCCGTGGTTGACGGACCCACTGCATCCGGACGAAGCCCTTGAGCGCGCCGGTCGCATCCGCGCGCTCCTCGCGCTCTAGAGCGGGCTCGCGTAGATGCCGCGTTCCATCGCGGTGGGATCGGGCGCGGGGGAGGCTTCGGCCTCGGCCAGCGCTGCGCTCACTTCTGCAACGACCGCGTGGCGGACGACCTCGGCTCCCGGACCGATGTCCGCCGCCAGGCGCTCGATCGGATCGCGGCCTGCGAACGACGCTCGCAGCTCGGCGGGAACGTACGAGGCGTCGTCGTGCGCAGCGTGCCCGTGGCCGCGCAGCGTGACGCACTCCACCGCCTGCGGGCCTTCACCTGCTCGCGCGCGCTCGACCGCAGCCTTGATCGCGTCGAATACGACCAGCGCGTCCGTTCCGTCGACGCGCACGGCGGGGATCGACCAGCCGCCCTGAATCCGCTCAGCGAGATGGGTGTTCACCATCTGCGCGGAGCTCGGCGTCGAGTACGAGTATCCGTTCGATTGCAGGATGAAGACGGCGGGCACGTGCCACACCCCGGCGAGGTTGAGGCCTTCGTGCACGTCGCCGACCGAGAACGCTCCCTCGCCGAGGAACGTGAGCGCCACGCGATGCTCGCCGCGACGCTTGAAGGCGAGCGCCGCGCCGACGACGACGGGGCAGAGGTTGCCGAGCATCGACACGAGCGGGAAAACACCGCGTGCAGGCACTCCGAAGTGCATGTTCCCGTCGCGGCCGAACGTCGGGCCGTCGCCGCGGCCGAGGAAATTGCGGAACGCATCCGCCACCGTGACGCGACGCGCGAAGTGCGTTGCGAGCTCGCGGTTGAGCGGCGCGACGACGTCGCCGTCCTCGAGCGCGAGACCGGCGGCGGCTGCGACGGCTTCCTGTCCCAGCCCGTCGTACATCGATCCGCTGATCCGCCCCTGCCGGTAGAGCGCCCACGTCCGCTCCTCGAAGGTCCGCTGCAGGAGCATCAGCCGGAAGAGCTCGAGACGCGTGTCAGTAATCAAGAAGCTCCTCGATCGCGGCGGTGAGGGTTCGCGCGGACGGGAGATACGCGTCCTCGAGCTCGGGAGCAAAGGGAACGGGCGTGTCCGGCGGCGCGAGCACGACAGGCGGAGCGTCGAGCAGCTCGAAGCCCTCGGACGCGAGGAGCGCAAGGATGTGGCCGGCGACGCCGGAGGAACGAGCGGGCTCCTGCAGCACGAGCGCCCGCGAGGTCCTGCCGACCGATTCCAGAATCGCGTCGCGGTCGAACGGCCACAGCGTGCGCAGGTCGAGGACTTCGACGTCGTGCTCGAGGCCGAGCGCGAGCTCGACGCCGGCTCCGTACGTGATGACCGTCGCGTCGGAGCCACGTCGCACGACGCGGGCACGCCCGAGCGGCGTGCGCGTCTCCTCCGGCGGCTTCGAGCCTTTCAGCTTCCGGTAGAGCCCCTTGTGCTCGAAGAACAGAACCGGGTCGTCGTCCTCGATCGCGCTCCGCAGGAGCCCGTACGCGTCCTCGATCGTTCCCGGGCAGACGACCTTCAGCCCGGGCACGCCGACGAACCACCCTTCGGGCGAGGATGCGTGGAACGGGCCGCCGCGGATGCCGCCCCCGTTCGGCGCGCGGATGACGATCGGCACCGCGATCCCCGAGCGCCAGTGCGTCTTCGCGGCGACGGTCACGATCATGTCGAAGGGGCAGCTGGCGAAGTCGGCGAACTGCAGCTCCACGACCGGACGCTCGCCCTGCCACGCCGCGCCGATCGCGGCGCCGACGAATCCCTCCTCGACGATCGGCGTGTCCATCACCCGCTGCGCGCCGAACTCCTCGAACAGTCCCGCGGTGACGCCGAAGGCGCCGCCGTAGTGGCCGATGTCCTCGCCGAGCAGGAACACGCGCTCGTCGCTCCGCATCGCGTCGGCGAGGCCGTCGTGGATCGCGTCGAGATACGTGTAGGTGCTCAGCCGAGCAGCTTGACGGCGGTGAGCGCGGCGATCCTGGCCTCTGCGAGCCGGTCCGCCGCCTGGTAGCACGGGATCCCGTCGCGCTCCGCGATCGCGAAGACCTCGTGGGTTCGCCCGTAGATCTCGCGCACCTTCGCGAGCGCGCGCTCCGGTTGGAAACCGCCCTTCCGCAGCCGGTCGGTGTCGTAGATCGTTCCGCCCGAGTTGGCAACGTAGTCGACCGCGTAGACGATCCCCTTGCGCTCGAGCTCGTCGCCGTGACGCTCCTCGAGCAGGATGTTGTTCGCCGCCCCGGCCACCACCTTGACCGTGAACTGGGCGAGCGTGTCGTCGTTGATGATCCCGCCGAGCGCGTACGGGGCGAAGATGTCCACGTCGCACGCGTAGATCGCGTCGGGGGCGACGGATTCCACGCCGTACGTGTCCTTGGCCCATTGCACCTTCGCTTCGTCGACGTCGGTCACGACGACGGTCGCGCCTGCTTCGACGAGCAGCCCGAGCGCCTTCGAGCCGACCACGCCGAGCCCCTGCAGCGCGACGCTGCGGCCGCGCAGGTCAGGCGAGCCCCAGACGCGCTCGGCGCAGGCGCGCATCGCCTGGATCGTCCCGAGCGCCGTTGCCGGCGAGATGTCACCCGCGCCGCCGCAGTGCACGGGCAGCGTGACGACGTGATCCGTCTCGCTGAAGAGCACCTCCATGTCGTCGAGCGTCGTGCCGACGTCCTCGCCGGTGATGTACTCGCCGCCGAGCTGGTCGATGAAGCGGCCCATCGCGCGCAGGAGGGCCTCGCTCTTGTCCTTGGCCGGGTCGCCGATGATGACGGCCTTCCCGCCGCCGAGGTCGAGACCCGCCGCCGCGTACTTGTAGGTCATGCCGCGGGCGAGGCGCAATGCATCGAGGATCGCGGCCGGCTCGTTGTCGTACGTCCACATGCGCATGCCGCCCGTCGCCGGCCCCAGCGCGGTCGAGTGGATCGCGATGACGCCACGGAGGCCGCTCGCGTTGTCGTTGACGAGCTGGACCTTCTTGAAGTTGTACTTCCGCAGGTAGTCGAGGACGGGTGCGTCCATCACATCGCCGTGTAGCCGCCGTCGACGAAGAGCACGGCTCCCGTCACGTACGACGAGGCGTCGGAGGCGAGGAAGATGACCGGCCCGACGAGCTCCTCCACGCGGCCGCGGCGCGCCATCGGCGTGAACTCGATCACCTGGCGCTGCTTCTCGGGGTCGGCGTGCGTCGTCGTCGCGTCGCGCATCACGTTGTCGAAATAGCCGGGCGCGAAGGCGTTGACGCGGATCCCGCGCGTGGCCCACTCGACGGCCATGACCCGGGTCATCTGGTTGACGCCGCCTTTCGCCGCGCTGTACGCGACGAGCCCGCGGATGCCGACCGCCGATGCGATGGACGAGTTGTTGACGATCGACCCGCCGCTGCCCTGCGCGAACATCTGCTGCGCGGCGAACTGCGAGCAGTGGAAGTAGCCGCTCAGATTGATGGCGATGATCGTGTCCCAGTCCGCTTCGCTCACGTCTTCGGCCGGCTCGATGATGTCGATGCCGGCGTTGTTCACGAGGATGTCGACCTTCCCGAAGGCCTCGACCGCCGTCTCGACGAGTTGGCGACAGCTCTCGCGGTCGCTTGTGTCCGCGTGCGTGGCATGCGCGGAGCCGCCGGCTGCGGTGATGGCAGCGGCAGTCTCCTCGACCTCGTCGGTGTGCCGGGCGCAGACGACCACCGAGGCGCCTGCCTCGGCGAGGCCGAGCGCGATCGCCTTCCCGAGGCCCCTGCCGGACCCCGTGACGATCGCGACGCGGTCGTGAAGATCGAACAGATCGAGGCTCAAGTGGCGCACATACTCCCACACCGCCGGAGCACTTCGGTAGCCTCCGGCGCGTGAGCGAGCTCGGCGCCCATCACAGCGACACGCTCGAGAAGATCCTCGGCCACCCGGCGAGCGGGAACGTCGAATGGCGCGAGGTGCTCTCCTTGCTCGAGGCCGTCGGGACGGTGGACGAGGAGCACAACGGCAGAGTCCGCGTCACCCTCGGCGACGAGACCGAAGTGTTCGACCGGCCGCAGGACAAGGACGTCGACGCGCAGATGATCGTCGACCTGCGCCGGATGCTCGCGAATGCGGGCTTCGCGCCCTAGGAATCCACAGCAACTTCTTCGGTCCGGCACATGTCGCTCTTAGCGTGCGACGGCATCGTGGGAGCATGAACAACAAGAAGAACGTCATCCGCGTCGCAGCCACGATCGCGGCGCTCGCAATCGTCGGCGGCGCATCCGCCGCCAACCCCGGATCCAACGCCCGCTCCGGACCGGCTGCAGGAGGAACGACCGGAACGGTGGTCACCGCGTCCGCGTCGAGATTCACCCTGTCGACCCCGGCAGGGCAGAAGGTCACCGTCATAAAGGCGTCGTCCGTCAAGAAGGGCGAGCACGTCCTCGTGCTCGGAACGGTCAACGGGACGACCATCACGGCGAGCAAGGTCATCGTCGAGGCGGCCGGCAAGAGCAGCCCCGCGGCGGGCGTCGTTCCCTTCCAGGAGAGCGCGCCCTCCACGTCGAAGCACGTCGGTCAGATCCCGGCGAGCTACAGCCAGGGATCGGGAACGATCGTCAGCGGAACCGCGGCGAACAAGGCAACGACCGCTGCGTTGGCCGCCTATCCGGGCGGCATCGTCGACCGCGTCGTGAAGCTGAGCAACGGCGAGTACGAGGTCCACACCATCGGCGTCAACTGGCCGCACCACGTCTTCGTCAATCAGAGCTTCAAGGTCGTCGGGGCGAACTAGAGCGCGCGCAGCATACGATCGGCGCCGTGGAGTTCTCGATCGAATTCGCCGGCGATCCGCAGGACGTCACCGTCACCGTCTCCGGGCCCGGGGATCTCGCCGGCTTCGCGTTGCTCAACGAGCGCCTCGTGTCCGATCCGCGCTTTCGGGCCGGGCTCAGCTATCTGATCGATTTCTCCGAGCTCGAGGTCGCCGAGCTTCCGCAGGAGGACGTGGAGCAGATTGCCGGCGTCGGCGGCGAGAGCACGTGGAACTACCCGCCGCGCGCCGTCGCGATGGTCGCCACGAATCCGACCACGCGCGCACAAGCGCAGCTGGCGATCGCGTACATGGGTGGTAGCAAGTCGGGCCATCGCGTCTTCGCCACCCGCGAGGACGCGGTCGCCTGGCTCCGCGAGCAATAGCCCGTTCGCGCAGCTTTCACGCGCGGCCTGACAGGAGCCGAAGAAAGGCCGTACTCCTTTACAGTTTTATTACTTGAAACAGGTTCGCGGAGGCCCTCCCGGGTAGGGGACCAGTACCCAATAGAAGGAGAACTCCGCATGAAACGACTCGTATTCCTCACCGCCGCCATCGCTGCGCTCGCAATCGCGGGCTCGGCCGCGGCGGCGCTCAGTCCGTGGACGTTCGTCGGCACCGGCTCGACCTGCCCGGTCGTGTCGACGTACACGAACGGCGTCCTGCACCTCGAGAAGAACTGCGCGACGACTACGAATGCTTCGGCCGGAGCGTCGATCACCGGCCTCGACGGCCAGACGTTCGCGTCCGCGTCGTTCACGCTTGCGAACGCGAGCCAGTGCCAGGGTGGCTCGCCGCGCTTCAACGTCGCGAGCTCGAACGGCACGACGTACTTCCTGGGGTGCAACAACGTCACCCCGACGACGAACGCCGACGGTACCGTCACCTACACGTTCACGCCGGCGACCATCGCGGCCGCGGGTAACCAGGTCGTGTTCCCGAGCGGCACGATCAAGACGGTCGACGTGCTCATCGACGTTCAGGGCACCGCCGACGTCAGCCACATCACGGTGAACGGCACGACCCAGGTGCCGGTCCCGACCGGGAACGGGAACGGGAACGGGCACAAGAACGAATGCAAGAAGGGCGGCTGGAAGACGTTCACGTCGCCGACGTTCCGGAACCAGGGGCAGTGTGTGTCCTGGTCCAATCACCACGATCACGACCACCGCTAACTGAAGCTCCGCGACCTCCGCACCGGCGTAGAATCGGCCGGTGCGGAGGACGCTCTACTTCGTCGCCGAGACGTTCGAGACGCCGCTCGTCGAGCGCATCCCGGACACGGCCGTCATCGCGCCTCGGTCATCGTGATGGCGGTGTCCGCCGTGGCTCTCGACCGTCCGCTGCGCGGGTAGCGTCGTCCAGGCCAGGACGACGCCGGCGAGCACGCTGCCGACGAGCAGCGCGCGCCGGCTCCGGACGCCGGCGACGACGTCTACGGCATTCGTGCGCCAGTCTGCCGTCCCCTCCTTGAGGACGTCTGCGAGATACGCGAGCACGTGGATGGCGATCAACACGCCCCACGCGATGAAGCTGAACGTGTGCAGCGTGCGCAGCTCGCCGCCGCGGTGCCCGACGACGATCATCGCGACGCCGGTGCCGAACAGCGCGAGCGTCGATGCGACGAGGAACGGCGCGAGCACGCGCAGCAGCAATCGTGGCGGGCCGGCGCGCACGAACGGCTCGCTGCGCGCGTAGTAGCGGGCGAAGCGCCAACCCGTGCTCGCGAGCTTCAACGCGACCGGCGGGAGGAGCAGCAGCCCGAGGAACAGGTGGACGTTCAGGTACGTCCGCAGCGCGATCGTCGTCAGCGTCTCGACGACGAGCAGGAGCAGGAGGACGAGCCCGGTCGAGCTCGTCAGGCGCTCGTTTCCCTCGGGGCCTTGGGCAGACATCGGCATATCGTGACGTTTCCGTCAGAGCTCGGCGCTACGGTGGATCGATGGACCCACTCGACGGCCTGAATCCCGAACAGCGCCGCGCGGCGACGGCCGTGCGCGGCCCGGTCTGCATCCTCGCCGGCGCCGGGACAGGGAA
>DASYFU010000302.1:0-6132 GCA_036498225.1 Gaiellaceae bacterium
CGGCGCGATCGAGCGCGGCCAGACGATCCCGTTCTCGTCGTTCGACTGCTCGACCACGGCCGCGAGCACGCGACCGAGGCCGATGCCGTAGCTGCCGCCGAGCAGCGGCTTCTGCGTGCCGTCCTCGTCGAGGAACGTCGCCTCGAGCCCGGCGCTGTACTTGTCGGCGAAGTAGAAGATGTGCCCGACCTCGATCGTCGTCTCGAAGGTCAGCGCGCCGCCGCACTCGGGGCAGCGGTCGCCTTCCTTCGGCTCGCGCAGGTCGGCGAAGCGTGGCGTGAAGTCGCGCCCCGCCTGCACGCCGCGAAGATGGACGCCGTCCTTGTTCGCGCCGGCGACGAACTGGCCCTCGCGCAGCGTCTCGTCGGCGATCACCTCGCCCGAGAAGCCCACAGGGCCGAGCGAGCCGCCGCTCGCGCCGAAGGCGGCGCGGATCTCCTCGTCGGTCGAGGGACGCGAGGCTCCGGGCACCGCGTCATACAGCTTCATCTCGCTGAGCCGGTCGTCGCCGCGCACGAGCGCGAGCACGACCGACCCGTCCGGCTTCGTCACCGGCATCGCCTTCGACGTCGCTGCGAGATCGATGCCGAGGAAGTCGGCGAGCGACTCGCACGTCGTGATGCCGGGCGTGACGACCTCCTCCGGCGACACGAGCGTCTCCGGGAACGTCGGCACACGCGGCATCGCCTGCGCGACGTCGCCGTCAGCGGCGTAGTCGCCGTTTTCACACCGCACCAGTACGTTCTCGCCCGACCCGGACGGCGCGAGGAAGTCGACGCTGAACTTGCCGCCCATGATCCCGCTCTCTGCCTGGACGTCGTAGCTCTCGAGGTCACAGCGGGCGAAGATCGTCTTGTACGCCTCGCGGTTCGCCTCGAAGCTGCGCTTGACGCCCTCCTCGTCGCGGTCGAACGAGTACGCGTCCTTCATGATGAACTCGCGCACGCGCAGGAGGCCGCCGCGCGGACGGGGCTCGTTGCGGTCCTTCGTCTGGAAGTGGTACCAGAGCTGCGGCAGCTGCTTGTACGACTGGATCTCACGCGCGTGGAACGTCACCGTCTCCTCGTGCGTCATCGGGAGGATGTAGGACGTGTCCGCGACGTGGAAGATCTCGGGGATCTTGTTGCGGCCGGTGGCCTCCCAGAGCTCTTCCGGCGTCAGCACCGGCATGAGCATCTCCTGGCCGCCGATCGCGTCCATCTCCTCGCGCACGATCTGCTCGACCTTGCGATGGACGCGCCAGCCGAGCGGCGTGAACGTCCAGATGCCGGCGCTGACCTGGCGGATGAAGCCGCCGCGCACGAGGAGCTTGTGCGAGACCGCCTCCGCATCGGCGGGGTCGTCGCGCAGGGTCGGAAGGAAAAGCTGTGAGGCCCGGAAGATCATCTGTTGTCCGGGCAGACTACTCGAGCGGGATCAACGAAGCTTCCGCCATCGCAAGCGCGGCGGGCTTCGCCATCTTCAACCGTTTCGGCCGGTGCATGCCCTCGGCGATCCACTTGTCGATCTCGAAGAAGAGCTCGTCGATGAGGATGTCGGACGAGACCTTCTTCAGCACGCGCCCGTGCGCGTAGATGAAGCCGACGTCGCGGCCGCCGGCGATGCCGAAGTCGGCGTCGCCGCTCTCCCCCGGCCCGTTGACAGCGCAGCCCAGGACGGCCACCTCGAATGCCTGCGGGTAATTCGCGAGCCGCGTCTCCACCTCTTCCGCGAGGGTGTGCACGCCGACGTTGTCGCGGCCGCACGACGGGCACGCGATCATCACCGGCCCGCGCTCGCGGAGCCCGAGCGCCTTGAGGATCTCGAACGCCGTCTTCGGCTCCTCGACCGGATCGGCCGAGAGTGAGACGCGGATCGTGTCGCCGATGCCCTCGGCCAGCAGCGTTCCGATTCCCACGGCGCTCTTGATCGAGCCGCTGAAGACCGTGCCCGCCTCCGTGACGCCGAGATGCAGCGGATACGGGACCCGCTCCGCGAGCATGCGGTACGCACGGATCATCGTCGGCACGTGGCTCGACTTCACCGAGATCTTGAAGTCGTAGTAGTCGAGCGACTCGAGCAGGCGCACTTCTTCGAGCGCCGCCTCCATGAGCGCCTCCGCCTGGTCGCGGTGCGCGACGTCCTCGAGATGCTTGGGCAGCGAGCCGGAGTTCGCGCCGATGCGCATGGGGATGCCCTTTGCCTTCGCAGCGCGGACGACCTCGGCCACCTTGTCCGGCCCGCCGATGTTGCCGGGATTGATGCGGACGGCGGCGACCCCCTGCTCGATCGCCTTCAGAGCAAGGGAAGCGTTGAAGTGGATGTCGGCGATGATCGGCACCGGGGAGAAGCGGACGATCTTGCCAAGCGCTTCCGCGTCCTCCGTCTTCGGCACTGCCACGCGCACGATCTCGCAGCCGGCCGAGACGAGCTCGGCGATCTGCGCCGTCGTCGCGGGAACGTCGTGGGTCTTCGTCGTCGTCATCGACTGGACGACGATGGGCGCGCCGCCGCCGATCTTGATGTCCCCGACCGAGATCTGCCGCTGGCTGGCCATCGCTTCGAGTTTAGCCGGGAGCGCTGGAGCCGAGGTCGTGCTGAAGCGCAATCACCCAGATCAAGATAATCAGAGCAAAGCCGATCACGGACACCCGCTCGTAGACCTCCCGCGCGAGGGCGCGGCGGCGGAAGGCCTCGATGATCGAGAACAGGATGTGGCCTCCGTCGAGCGGCAGCAGCGGCAGCAGGTTGAGCAGAGCGAGGGACATGCTCACCAGGCCGACGATCTGGAGGTAGTAGTTGAAGCCGATCTTCAGCGCAGCCGCGGAGATCCGGACGATGCCAACCGTGCTCGTCAGGTGGCTCCGCCCGTTCGCGTGGAACAAGGATCCGAAGGCGCTGAACGTGCCGGTCACGACCGTCCAGCAGTCGGAGGCGGCGAGCCCTGCGCTGTGGACGAGTGGATACGTGACGAGCTTCGCCGCCGGCTCGAATCCCCAGATCCATCGCCCGCCGAGGTTGATCGTGTTCCGCGGCCCGAGCGTGATCGTGCGGCCGCCGCGCACGACGGTGACGGTGACCGGGCCGCCGTCACTGCCGCGGATCAATCGCGAGACGGCGTCGAACGTCTTCGCCTGGTGCCCGTCCACGGCGACGACGCGGTCGCCGGGCTGCAAGCCGGCAGCCGCGGCCGGTGTGTGGGCAGTCACGCCGGCGACCTCGTTGCTCGGCTGTGACGTCGGCGCGCCCGTCGCGTAGACCGCGGTGAAGATGACGAACGCGACGAGGATGTTCGCGAGCGGGCCGGCGGCGATCACGGCGATGCGCTTCCACGTCTTCTGGCGCCAGTACGCGTCCAAGCCGGTGCCTTCGTCCACCTCGCGGATCGCGCGGTTCGCCGAGCGGCGGGCGGCCTTCGTGAGCTCGGCCTCGTCGACGGCACGACGCAGCTCGGGGATGTGTGCACGTGCACCTTCGAGGTCGCCCGCGTCGAGGAAGCGGCGCACACGCTGCACGACGGGCGCGAGCGACGCGTCCTCGTGCAGCGCCGGGCCCATGAACGCCTCGAGGTCGCTTCCTGCCGGACGATGCATTCCGGGGATCCGGACATAGCCGCCGAGCGGGATCGCGCCGATGCCGTATTCGATGCCTCTCCGCTTGATCTTCGCGACCGCGGGCGGGAAACCGATGTAGAACGCGCGCGGTCGCATACCCACGGCCAGCGCGACGGTGAAGTGCCCGAGCTCGTGCAGAAGCACCAGCAACACGAGCCCGAGGACGACGGTGAGCCAGATCATGCGACCGGGAGCGCGCGCGAGGCGCGATCCACCTCCAGCAGCTCGGCGAGATCGCGCGCGGGCGAGCCGTCGGCGCGCGCGAGCGCGTCCGCGACCACTGCGGCGATCTCGAGGAAGGGCAGGCGCCCGTCGAGGAACGCGGCGACGGCGGTCTCGTTCGCGGCGTTGAAGACGCACGGATACGTGCCGCCTCTCTCCCCCGCGTCCCGCGCGAGCGCAAGCATCGGGAACGTCTCCAGATCGGGAGCCTCGAACACGAGCGTCAGCGACGTCAGGTCGAGCGGCTCGAGCGTCGTCGCTGCGCGCTCGGGATACGTGAGGGCGTAGGAGATCGGCACGCGCATGTCCGGGTACCCCAGATGGGCGAGCGCTGCACCATCGCGGAAGCGGACGAGCGAGTGCACGATCGACGTCGGCTGCAGGACGACCTCGATGCGCTCGTACGGGATGCCGAAGAGAAAGTGCGCCTCGATCAGCTCGAGCCCCTTGTTCGCGAGCGTCGCCGAGTCGACGGTGATCTTCGGCCCCATGCGCCACGTCGGGTGCGCGAGCGCCTCCTCCGGCGTCACCGCCGTCAGCTCGTCGCGTAGGCGTCCGCGGAACGGGCCGCCAGACCCCGTGAGGACGAGCGTGTCGACCTGCTCCGGTGCGCGACCCTCGAGGCACTGGAAGAGCGCCGAGTGCTCGCTGTCGACCGGCAGGATGCGGCCTCCGCCGCGGCGCTGCGCGGCAAGGGCGAGCTCACCGGCCGCGACGAGGCTCTCCTTGTTCGCGAGCGCCAGATCGACGCCGCGTTCGAGTGCCCAGAGCGTCGCGTGGATGCCGGCGAAGCCGACGACGGCGTTGAGCACGACGTCGGGCTGCGCGCGGTCGAGGAGCTCCTCCACGTCTCCGCCGACCTGCTTCAGCGGCGCGTCGACGTCGTCGAGCGACGACGAGCCTGACGCGACGGCGCACAGCTCGAGCTCCGGGTGGGCCTCGACGATCTCGATCGCCTGGCGCCCGATCGACCCCGTGGCGCCCAGCAGCGCAACGCGCCTCATACGGGCAGTCTGCCTTAAGGCGTCGCTTGCGACGCCGACCATAAGAGGAGGCGCCGATTCATTCGGCGCCTCCGCTAACCATGGCCGAGTCCGAGCACGAGGTAGTACGCGGCCGGCCCGGCGAAGAGGAGCGCGTCCACCCGGTCGAGAATGCCCCCGTGGCCGCCCAGGAGGCGCCCGGTGTCCTTCACCTGCATGTCGCGCTTCAGCATCGACTCGAACAGGTCGCCGGCGACGGCCGCAAGGACGACGACGAGCCCGAGGACGACCGCCTCCCAGACCCGGAGATACGTGTGGCGCGTGTCGTACAGGGCGACGAACGAGACGAAGACGCCCGCGAGCGACCCGATGACGAATCCCTCCCACGTCTTCCCCGGCGAGAGCGACGGCGCGAGCTTGTGGCGCCCGATGAGGCGGCCGCCGAAGTAGGCGAACGTGTCGGCCGCAAACACGGTCAGCAGGATCGTGAACGTGAGCAGGCGGCCGTGCTCGTGAATGTGGCGGAGCAACACCAGGTGCCCGAGCCCGTAGCCGATCCAGCCGGCGCCGAGAACGGTGGCGGCGATCGCGACGGTCGACGGCGCGCGCGTCTTCGCGAGCGCGCTTGCTGCGAAGGCGAACAGGAACGTCGCCAGCATTCCGCCCAGCATCCACACGACGCCCCTCGTCTGCGCGAGCACGAGCGCGAGTGCGACGCCGAGGTAGAGCGCGGGCGCGAGCGGGCGCAATGGCCGTGCGACGGTGACGAACTCGTGGACGGCGACGAGGCTGGCCATGAGCACGAGCACGGTCAGCCACCAGCCGCCCAGCCAGACGAGGCCGAGCACGAGCGGCAGGCCGATCACGCCCACGAGGACGCGGGAGATGAGATTGCTCATCGTCCGCCGAATCTGCGGCGTCGCTGCGCGTAATCCTCCAACGCGCTGCGAAATTCCTCCGGGCCGAAATCGGGCCAGAGGGTGTCGGTGAACACGTACTCGGCGTACGCGGACTGCCAGAGCAGGAAGTTCGAGATCCGATGCTCGCCCGACGTCCGGATGACGAGATCCGGGTCCGGCATCGTCGGCGCGTACAGGTACCCGGCGAATGCGTCCTCGTCGAACGGGCCGCCGGCGTCTGCGAGCCGGCGCGCGGCCTCGACGATCTCGGCGCGGCCGCCGTAGTCGAACGCGATCCACAGATGGAGCCGCCGCGCCGCGTCCGTCGCGCGCTCGAGCTCCTCCATCTTTTCGCGCAGCCACTCCGGGGCACGGTCGCGGCGGCCGACGAACTGCGTGTGCACCCCCTCCTGCGCGAGGTCGTGCAGCTCGCGG
>DASYFU010000303.1:0-7603 GCA_036498225.1 Gaiellaceae bacterium
AGCGTAGTAGCGCCTGGGATCGACCAGGTCGATCGCCTTTCTCGAACTCTCGGAGATGTCAGTCATGTACTGGTGATGGAGCTTCACATCGTCGCGCGTCCCCAACCGTCCGACGTGGCCGCCGATGAAATGCTTCCACGAGTAGGCGAGCGCGTTCGCGGGCGCTTCCAGGTAGCCGGGAATGTCCTCCGTCAAGTTGGAGACGTACACCGGCACCCAGCCCGGGTTGACGACATCGATCAGCATGATCGTGTCGTGGTCGGGGAGATGGATGATGATGTTGTCCGGCGAGTGGTTGGCCCCGTGCCAGGCCAGATCGATGCGCTCGCCCCCGATCTCGAGCGTGCGGCGATCCTGGAACGTCTCCTCGTTCGGCGGCCTCGCGGGGTCGTCGTCGCGGATCAGCAACCGCCGAGTCTCCTCGTGACCGATGCGGGTGACGTTCCTGTCGAACAGCGACGATGCCCCGACGTGGTCGGCGTGATGATGGGAGTAGACGAGATAGTTGATCTCGTTGCTGACCCCGTTTGCAGACGCGATCTCGTCGACGGCGCGCCTGATGTTGTTCCCGATCGTCGGCGGTGCGTCGAGCAGCACGACGCCGTCCGAGGTGGTCAGAAACGCGCACTGGTACGTGCCGTCGGTGACCCAGTAGAGGTTCCGCTCGACGCGCCCGACGTAGTAGCCCTGCTCGTTCACGGCCGGGCCGAGAGCCGAGCGCGGGACCGGCGCGAAGTCCGGGAACGCGCTCACGGATGGACCCACGACCCGTAACCGAGGTCGAGCCGGACCGACTGCATCACCTGAAACGCGACGTCCTCGGTGAAGACGTCGGCGGCGGCCAGCACGCCCGTGTACTTCTCGGTCACGGGTGCAGCCGTTCTCCGCGCGGTCTCCTCGAGGATGGCCTTGATCGCCGCCCAGGAGTTCGCCCCGTACTGCTGGTAGTACGGCGTCCCGTCGAGCGAGTCGATCGCCTTCCTCGAGCTCTCCACCAGATCGGCCATGTATTGCTGATGCAACGCGATGTCGTCGCGCGTGCCCAGCCGGCCGTTGTGCCCGCCGATGAAGTGCTTCCACGAGTACGCGAGCGCGTTCGCCGGCGCCTCGAGGTAGCCGGGGATGTCCTCCGACAGGTTGGACTGGAAGATCGGCACCCAGCCCGGGTTGACGATGTCGATCAGCATCAGCGTGTCGTGGTCGGGCAGGTGGATGACGATGTTGTCGGGCGAGTGGTTCGGACCGTGCCAGGCGAGGTCGATGCGCTCGCCGCCGATCTCGAGCGTTTGGCGGTCGCCGAAGGTCTCCTCGTTCGGCGGCCTCGCCGGATCGTCGTCGCGCAGCAGCAGGCGTCGAGTCTCCTCGTGGCCGATCCGGGTGGCGTTCTTGTCGAACAGCGACGCCGCGCCGATGTGGTCGGCATGGTGATGCGAGTAGATGAGGTACTCGACCTTGTTGCTGACATCGTTCGCAGCGGCGATCTCGTCGATCGCCCGCTGGATGTTGTGGCCGATCGTCGGCGGCGCGTCGAGGAGCACAACGCCGTCGGGCGTCGTGAGGAACGCGCACTGGTAGACCGCGTCGGTGACCCAGTACAGGTTCCGTTCGACACGGCCGACGTAGTAGCCCTGCTCGTTGAGCGGGGGACCCATGGCCGAGGCGGGGATGGGCGCGTATTCAGGCAGCGAGCTCATGTCGTTCCCTCCGTCGCGAGTGCGTCCCGTGCTCCGTCGAGGTCGAGCACCCGACCTTGGAGGTCGCCGCCGGGACCTTCCATCCGTCCCACCGCGGCGAGGCCTCCCACGTCCATCGGCTCGAAGCCGGCTGCGCGAATCAGCCGCTGTGCCGTCGCCTCCGCGTCGCCGTCGGCGGTCGCGTAGAAGAGGACGATGCGCGGTTCGCGGTTCGCGGCGTCCGCCCACTGCGTCGCGCCGAGCGAGCCGAACGCCTTGACGTAGCGCGCGCCCGCGGGAAGCAGGCCGGCGACGACCGAGCTCGACGACTGCCCTTCCGGCAGCGTCCGGATCATCTGTCCGTTCTCGAACCCGATCGGGTTCGTCGGGTCGACGACGATCTTGCCGTCGAGCCGTTGTGCGTGCTCTGCGAGCACCTCCTTCAGCTGGTCCAGCCAGGCGGCGAGGACCACGGTGTCAGCGGCGTCGATCGCGTCTGTCACGGAAGCCGCGCGGGCGAGCGGGCCGAGCTCGTCGGCGAGCGCTTCCGCTCGCGACTCGTCCTTCGCCGCCAGGACGACGGGCTCGCCGCCGTCCACGAGGTGCCGCGCAACCGTCCCACCGAGGTTGCCGACACCGATGATGGTGGTTGTCATGGCGGGGATGGTTGCGTCGCGCCCAGGGCGATCGCATCCGGGAAACCCGTAGTCCACGACCGTGCTGGCATGCTCCCCGGATGGTCACGAGGGCACCAGCCGAGCAGCTGTTCGGCCGGCAGCGCGAGCGCGAGGTGCTCGGACGTCTCCTCGAGGCGGCGCGCGAGGGCCACGGCAGCGTCCTGGCGGTGTACGGCGAGCCCGGCGTCGGCAAGACGGCGCTGCTCGACCATGCGATCGAGTCGGCGGCGGATTTCCGGGTCGCGCGCGCGGTCGGCATCGAGGGCGAGATGGAGCTCGCCTTCGCCGCCCTCCAGCAGTTGTGCTCGGCGAATCTCGGTCTGGTCGAGAGCCTTCCCGATCCCCAGCGCGATGCGCTCGAGGTCGCCCTCGGACTGCGTGTCGGACGGCCGCCGAATCCCTTCCTCGTCGGGCTCGCCGTTCTCAACCTGTTGTCGGAGGCGGCGGAGGAACAGCCGCTGCTGTGCGTCATCGACGACGCGCAGTGGCTCGACCGGGCATCCGCGCGCGTGCTCGCGTTCGTCGCGCGCCGTCTTCTCGCCGAGAGGATCGCGATCGTCTTCGCGGCGCGACAGTCCATCGATGCGCTTCAGGGCTTCGCCGAGCTCCGCATCGAGCCGCTCGGCCGCCGGGATGCGCGTGCGCTCCTCGACTCCGTTCTGCCCGCGCGACTCGACGAGCAGGTGCTCCAACGGATCGTCGTCGAGACGCGCGGCAATCCGCTCGCGATCATGGAGCTGCCACGCGGCCTCACTCCCGCCCAGCTCGCCGGCGGGTTCGGCTTGCCGGAGGCGGTGCCTCTTTCGACCGGGATCGAGCAGAGCTTCACGCGGCGGCTCGCCGCGCTCCCGCGCGACGCGCAGCGGTTGCTGCTCGTTGCCGCCGCCGACCCGGTCGGCGACCCGGCGCTCATGTGGCGTGCGGCCGAGCTGCTCGGGATCCCCGAATCGGTGGCGGACACGGTCGAGGCGGAAGGCTTGCTCGTCGTGGGGGCGCGCGTCGTGTTCCGCCATCCGCTCGTCCGCTCGGCCGTCTACCGCGCGGCTGGACCGAGCGAGCGGCGCGAAGCTCACGCTGTATTGGCGGATGCAACGGAGCCCGAGCTCGACCCCGACCGGCGCGCGTGGCACCGTGCGCAGGCAGCGTCGATCCCCGACGAGGACGTCGCCGCCGAGCTCGAGCGCTGCGCCGCGCGCGCGCAGGCACGCGGCGGGTCATCTGCCGTTGCCGCATTCCTCGAGCGCGCCGCCGAGCTGTCACCCGAGTCCATGAGCCGTGCGCAGCGCCTGCTCGCGGCCGCGGCAGCCAAACGCGAGGCCGGTGACCTCGAAGCCGCACTCGCGCTGCTCGACCGTGTCGAGCCCGCCGCGCTCGACGAGCTCGATGCGATCCGAGTGGACTTGCTCCGCGCCCAGATCGCGTCGGAGCAATGGCGCGCGGCCGACGCCGGACGGCTGTTCATGGACGCCGCGCACCGACTCGAGTCACTCGATCCCGAGCTGGCGCGCGAGACGTATCTCGAAGCGCTCTCAGGCGCGATGGCCAGAGACATCGACATCGACGGCGGCGCCTCTGCCGCAGCGGCCGCCGCTCGCGCCGCGCCGCGCGGCAGTGTTCCGCCGCGGATGGTCGACCTCTTGCTCGATGCGTTCGCCGTTCGCCTGACCGATGGCTACGCGGCCGCAGCGCCGACGCTCGCTCGTGCACTCGAGCATCTGCTCGCGCTCGACGTGTCCGGCGAGGAAGGCCGGCGGTGGCTCTCGCTCTCCGGCGCGCGGAACGGCCACGTCGTCGCGCTCGAGCTCTGGGACGACGAGGCGTTGAACCTCCTCGAGGCGCATCAGCTTCAGGTTGCGCGCGACACCGGCGCATACGGGCAGCTGCATTTCGCACTCACCTTCGTCGCGCGGAACCGCATGCTGGCCGGCGAGTTGGCCGAAGCCGCGAATCTGATCGACGAAGCGCGCCTGATCGCCGAGGCGACCGGCAACGCGCCGCCCGTGAACGGGGCGATGATCGTCGCGGCGTGGCGCGGCGACGAGGAGAGTGCGTCCGAGTTGATCGATACCACTTCGGAGGAGTCGGCCAGACGCGGATGGACGTCGAACAACTACGCGCGCGCGCTTCTCTCCAACGGGCTCGGCCGGCACGACGCGGCGTCCGACGCAGCCTGGGAGGCGATGCAATCCGACCCGATCGGATACGGGACGTGGCTGCTGCCCGAGCTGGCGGAGGCCGCATCGAGGACCGGCGACTCCGCTCGGCTCGCGTTCGCCCTCGACTGGATCTCGGAACGGTCGGGCGTCACCCGGTCCGACTGGCTGAGCGGAATCGACGCACGCGTGCGCGCGCTCGGGAGCGAAGGCGACGTCGCGGACAGTCTGTACCGCGAGTCGATCGACCGCCTGTCGCATTCGCGCGTACGAATCGAGCTCGCGCGCTCCCATCTGCTCTACGGGGAGTGGCTTCGCCGTGAACGTCGTCGCGTCGACGCCCGTGAGCATCTGCGGACTGCGCTCGAACTGTTCTCCGCCATGGGCGCCGAGGCGTTCGCGCAGCGCGCCGAACGCGAACTGCTGGCGACGGGCGAGCACGCCCGCAAGCGCATCGTCGAGACGCTCGGCGATCTCACGCCACAGGAGAGCCAGATCTCGCGTCTCGTCGCGCAGGGACAGACGAACAAGGAGATCGCCGCGCAGCTGTTCATCAGCCCGAGCACGGTCGAGTACCACCTGCGCAAGGTGTTCCGCAAGCTCGGCGTCAAGTCGCGCACGCAGCTCGCGCATCGTCTCTCGTAACTAGGCCTGCGCTTCGGTGCTCCGCCGGCGCGCGCGTTCCTCGCGCCATCCGATCAACTCGTATGCGTGCAGCGCGGCCCACCAGAGGGTGACGAGCCCGAGCGCGGCGAGGGCCGGCATATGCGTCGCGGCGATGGTGAGGAGCGCGAACCCGACGGCTGCCGCGGGGCGGCCGCGTCCGATCGACCGCGAGGCACGCCACCGAAGCGCGACGAACCCGAACAGGTACAGCGCGGGGCCGCAACACAACGCGAGCGCCGGAATCAGTCGCAGCTCCGAACCGACGTGCCCGATCGTCGTTCGCATGCCGAACGCGAAGAGGATGATCCCGACCACCATGGGCAGATGCGCGTACGTGTACACGTCGCGGGCGAACGCGGTGCGCGCGAGCCCGCTGCGCCGCTCGAGCAAGTCGCTGATGCCACCCGACGCGTAGTCGAAGTACGCGAGCCAGAAGGACGCAGCCGCGAGGAAGCCGAGAATGGCGGCAACGATCACGCGTGCGTCGAGCGCGGTGCCCCGCGCACCGAAGCCGATGGATCCGAGCGACTCGCCGATGGCGATGATCACGATCAGCCCATGGCGCTCCGCGAAGTGGGCGGGGAACACGCGCCAGCCGTCGAGGCGCATGAGCATCGGCCCGCCGAAGCCGATGACGAGGGCGACGAGCCAGATCGCGGGGCGCCACCACGTCGGCGTGAAGGCCGCGGCGATGATGAGCGCGGCTCCCGAGAGAATCGGCCAGGAGATCCGCGCGACCGCAGCGAGCAGGTCCGCCTCGCGCTTCCCGATGAGCGCGTACAGCGCGACGAAGCCGGCGAGAACGGCGAAGAACGCGACGGCGAACACGAAGCGCTCCCCGCCGAACGCCTCCGGGACGGCGAGGGCTGCGACGAACTGGGCGCCCGCCGCGAACAGCAGCATCGCCAGCACCGGGTCGGCGCCGGCGTCGGCCGCGTTCGTCAGCCAGGCATAGCTCGCCCAGGCCCACCAGAGCGCGCAGATCATCAGCAGTCCGCGCCCCAATCCGCCCCAGGTCGCATGCTCGAGCAAGAGCGTCGTCACCTGCGTGAACGCGAAGGCGAACACGAGGTCGAAGAAGAGCTCGACCGTCGAGACGCGATGCTCGCGGTCGGCGAGGAGGGTGCTCACGGCGCGAGGCTAACCGAGCGGGGCATAGGCTTCCGGCCACATGTCGCTCCACGAGTCGCCCGACCGCTACATCGAGGGCGGCGGGCTCGGGCTCGATCTCTACCGCGACGTTGCCGGGCTGCCGCTCGTCAGCCCGCACGGCCACATCGACGTGCGGCTCTTCTCCCGGCCCGACGCGCGCCTCGAGCCGCCGGGTCGCCTCTTCGTCACGAGCGACCACTACGTCGTCCGCATGCTCTATTCGCAGGGCGTGCCGCTCGAGTCGACGCGCGGCGACGACCGGGACGTCTGGCGGCTCCTCGTCGAGAACGGCGACCTGTTCGCGCTCACGCCGTCGGGGCTGTGGCTGCGCGAGACGCTCGCCGGCGTGTTCGGCATCGACGAGCTCACGTTGGACGCGTACGACGCGATCGAGGCGCAGCTCGCGAGCGCCGAGTTCGCGCCGCCGGCGCTGCTCGACCGCTTCGCCGTCGAGTGCCTGGCGACGACCGACCCGGCGGGCGCGAGCCTCGACGACCACCGGGGTCTCTCGCCACGCATTCGTCCGACGTTCCGGCCCGACGCGGTCGTCGCGCTCGATGCGCCCGGGTGGCGCGAGGCCGTCGCCGAGCTCGGTGTCGAGGACTACGCGTCGTTCATCGACGCGCTCATTGAACGGCGCACCGCATTCAAGGAGGAGGGCGCGACTGCGACCGATCACGCGGCGACGAGCGCCGATACGACGCGGCTCGCGAACGGCGACGCGGCGCGTCTCTTTGCGCGCGCCCTCGCGGGCGAGGTGTCGTGCGCCGAGGCGCGCAGCTTCGAAGCGCACATGCTGAACGAGTTCGCGCGCATGAGCCTCGACGACGGCCTCGTCATGCAGCTCCACCTCGGTAGTTTCCGCGACCACAACGTGCCGCTCGCCGCGCGCTTCGGGTCCGACCTCGGCGCCGACATCCCGGTCGCGGCCGACTGGACGCGCGGACTGCGGCCGCTGCTCGAGGCCTGCGGCAACGACCCGGGCTTCACGTTGATCCTGTTCACGCTGGACGAGAGCACGTACAGCCGCGAGCTCGCTCCGATCGCCGGCCACTATCCGGCCGTGCTGCTCGGCTGTCCGTGGTGGTTCCACGACAGCCCGCTCGGCATCGACCGGTTTCTCGACCGCGTCGTCGAGACGGCCGGCATCCGCAACCTCGCGGGCTTCGTCGACGACGCACGCGCGCTCACGGCGCTGCCTGCGCGACACGATCTTTGGCGCCGCCGCACGTGCGGCTGGCTCGCGCGCCGGGTCGCAAGCGGCTTCGCGACCGAGGACGAG
>DASYFU010000304.1:0-2069 GCA_036498225.1 Gaiellaceae bacterium
AGATAAGACCAGCGCGGCTCGGGAAAGTCATCGGTCAGCGCGTCGGCGCGATCGAGCCGAACAGCCCGTGCACAGAGAGCTCCGACGCGCCGCGCCAGCGATGTGGGCCGGCAGCGAAGAAGAGCGTGTCGCTCGGTCCCGCCATGCCGCCGTTTCCGAACGCGATCCCCCACACGCCGGGGACGGCGAGCGGCTTCCCGTTGCCGCCGCGCAACTGGCCGCGAAACGACCAGCCGGCTGCGTCACGCGCATAGACGTTGATCCGGCCGCTACCGAAGTTGCCGACGAAGAGCCGGCCGCCGAGCGAGCGCGGCGCGAGAGCCACACCCCACGGCTCGTTCAGAGGCCCCATGCCGCCGACGCGCGCGACGAGCGCGCCGTCGAGGTCGAACTCGTCCACGTAGCCTCCGGTCGGCGAGTCGTTGCCGTTCACCGGCGCCCGCGACGCATACGTGACGAAGACGCGCCCGCCTGCGACCTGCACGCCGAAGGGCGCATACCAGGAGGGGATCGAGCGGTCGACGAACGCATCTCGAAGGATGCGCCGCCACGCGGCGTCGAAGACGTCGACGCGCGCGTTGTGGAAGTCCGTCGCGTAGAGCCGCTGCGCGCCTCCGGGCAGCGTCGCGATGGCGACGCCTCGGAACACCGCGCCGGCTAGCGCGTCGTCGACCGCGACCTCGGCGGTGCGCGACCAGCTGTGCGGGACGCTCGGCGCCCAGCCGCGGAGCATGCCGTCCTCGCACGCGTAGATGAAGCGCGCCGGCGCGGACACACCGCCGCTTCGGACGCGGAAGCCTCCGCCGCCGTGGTAGACGATCCCGGTCGGCCCGCCGTCGACGACAACGGTGAGCGACTGCTTCTTCCCGTCCGCCGCGTAGAGCGTGCTGCGTCCGCGCGCCTCGTTCGCGGTCCACCACGGGCCGGTCGGGCTCGAGGCGAGCCCCCACGCGTTGACAAGTGCCGCGTCGTGCGTCAGTGCGTTCAGACCGACGTCGGAGACGAGCGCGCGCACGACGAAGGCATCCGCGCCTCGTGGCGCGAGCACGGCGACGAGCGCGGCGACGCCGGCCGCGACCGCGGCGGTGCCCCCGAGGATCGTCCTACGCCGCGGCAAGGCGAGTCGCGATCTCGACGGTACGCCCCTCCTCGGCGGAGCGGACGACTGCCGACGCCGTCTCGAGCACGTGCAGGGCGAGCTCGCCCGACGCACGATGCGGGCGCTCCGCGCGGACGGCCTCGATCATCTCGTGCAGCCCGTAGCCGCGCGTCTCCTGCGCGCCGCGCGAGCGATATTCGACGGGCCGCCACTCACCGCCGCCGATGCGCATCCGCAGCTCGCCCTCGAACTGGTTCGCATCCGGCAGCACGAGCACGCCCTCGGTTCCGAAAACGACGAGGCCGCTCTCGTACTGGTCCCTGGCCTCGAAGCTGACCGTCAGCGTCGCGAGCGCGCCGGAGACGAGCCTGAGCGCGGCGGTCACGTGCGTCGGAACCTCGACGGCGAAGATCTCCCCCGCCCGCGGGCCGACCGCGAGCGTGCGCGTCGGCGTCGGCGTTGATCCGAACCCGGTCGCCTCGGCGAAGGGCCCGAGAAGAGCTGCGATCGCCGTCAGGTAATACGGTGCGATGTCGAGCATCGGGCCGGCACCTGTACGGAAGAACATGTCGCCGTTCGGATGCCACGTGTCGGCTCCGCCAACGAGCATCTTCGCGTCGGCTCCGAGCGGCTCCCCGATGTCGCCGCGCGCGATCAGCTCCCGGGCCATGTCGTACGCGCTGCCGAGGAACGTGTCGGGCGCGCAGCCGATGCGCAGCTTGCGGCGCTCGGCCTCGGCGAGCAAGGCCCGCCCCTCGTCCACAGACGTCGTCAGCGGCTTCTCGGTGTAGACGTGCTTGCCCGCGTCGAGAGCTGCGCCGACGACCGCCGCGTGGACCTCCGGCGGCGTCAGGTTCAGAACGATGTCGATCGCGGGATCGCCGATCAGCTCGTCGACCGCCTCGACGCGCAACCCGTGTGCGGCGGCGAGGGCGTCGGAGCGGGCAGAGTCGGTGTCGCTGCACGCGAC
>DASYFU010000305.1:0-1565 GCA_036498225.1 Gaiellaceae bacterium
CACGCCCCGCGACGCGCTCACGCTAGCACCGTTGAAGGAAACGGTCGGTGGGGCCCCTAACCCCCCAGTGGTTAGTTAGCCGGGACCCCACCGGCCCACCGTGTAAGACGCGTTCTCGCTGTGAGGGTTAGCCGAGCCGCCGGTAGAGCCGGTCGACCAGGTCGGGCATTTTCTCGAGCTTCTCCGTGATCACGCGGAGGCGGTATTCGCGGAAATACTCGGGATCGACGTCGAGCGCCTGGGCGAGCGTCTCGACAACGTCGTTCGACGGAACCGGGCGGTTGCCGTGCACGAGGTGGTTGAGATACCCGGCTGAGAGCTCGGTCTTGGCCGCGAGCGCGCGGTACGTGACACCCGTGTCGTTCATGAGCCGCTCGACCGCCGCGCCGAACGGCTCGGCTGCATACCTGCGCCGCTTCGCCACCTAAAGCTCCTCTCCCAATTGGTCTACCGCAACACGCCGCTCCGCGCCCGTGGCGCGGTCGCGGACGTCTACCGCTCCATCGTCGAGGCTCTTCTTACCCGCTGTGACCCGAATCGGGATGCCGATCAGGTCGGCATCGGCGAACTTCTCGCCGGGGCGCTGATCGCGGTCGTCGAGCAGCACGTCGAGGCCGGCGGCATCGAGCGCTGCGGCGGCCTGCTCACCGATCTCCTCTGCGCCCTTCAAGACGACGACGTGCACGTCGTACGGCGCGAGCTCCGGGGGCCAGACGATCCCGTTCTCGTCGTGGCTCTGTTCGACGGCGGTGGCCATGACGCGTCCCGGGCCGATGCCGTAGCTGCCCATGACGAGCGGCTTCTCGGTGCCGTCCTCGTCGAGGAACGTCGCGCCGAGCGCCGCCGAGTACTTCGTGCCGAGCTTGAAGACGTGGCCGACCTCGATCGCCGTCTGGAAGCGCAGCGCACCGCCGCACTCGGGACAGCGGTCGCCCTCGCGCGGGACGCGGATATCCGCGACGTCGGCCTGGAAGTCGCGGCCGAGCTGGACGCCGCGGAGATGCCAGCCGGTGCGGTTCGCGCCGGCGACGAACTGCCCGTCGCGCAATGTCTCGTCCGCGATCACCCTCCCCTTGAAGCCGACCGGCCCGAGCGAGCCGGGGTCGGCGCCGAACGCAGCACGGATCTCTTCCTCGGTCGACGGACGCACGTCCTCGCCGACGGCTGCGAGCAGCTTCGCCTCTTCGAGTCGGTCGTCGCCGCGGACGAGCGCGAGGATGACGGTGCCGTCGTTCGTCGTGTGCGGCATCGCCTTCGACGTGGCCGCGTCGTCGACGCCGAGCAGCTGCGCCAGCGCTTCGATCGTGTTGGTGTTCGGCGTCTTGATCTCCTCCGGCGCGTCGAGCGCCGGCGGGAACTCGGGCGCGCGCGGGACGCCGCGCGCAATCTCTGCGTCGGCTGCGTAGTCGCCGTTCTCGCACGTGACGAGGGTGTTCTCGCCGGAGCCCGACGGTGCGAGATAGTCGAGTGACTCGCTCCCGCCCATCATCCCCGACTCCGCCTGGACGCCGATCGCCTCGATGCCACAGCGCTCCCAGATGCGCTCGTAGGCCGCCCGGTTCTTC
>DASYFU010000306.1:0-1915 GCA_036498225.1 Gaiellaceae bacterium
CCGCGACCGTGTTGTGCACCTCGTTCTCGCGGTCGATTGCCAGGAGGCTCGTGTCCTTGCCCGAGATGCGGACGACGAAGCAGCCTTCCGCCGTCGTCACCTTGTAGTTCGTGTTCGTCAGCCCGCCGGTCAACGCCTCCACCGAGTGCGCATTGCGCAGCTGCGGGACCGCCTGCAGAACGTCGTCCAACGCCATAAGGTCGCATCATGATCCCTGAACGCGCCCGCGCCGTCGTCATCGGCGGCGGCGTCATCGGCTGCTCGTGCCTCTACCACCTGGCGAAGCAAGGCTGGACGGATTCCGTCCTCGTCGAGCAGTTCCAGCTCACGCACGGGTCGACGTGGCACTCGGCCGGCCTCGTCGGCCAGCTGCGCTCGTCGATCTCGCTGACGCGGATGATGCAGTACTCCGTCGGTCTGTACGCCGAGCTGAAGGAGCTGACCGGCAACGATCCGGGCTGGCACCAGCTCGGCGGCCTCCGGCTCGCGTCCTCGCAGCCGCGCCTCGAGGAGATCCGCCGCCAGGACTCGTGGGCGAAGACGTTCGGGCTGCCGATGGAGATCGTCTCGGCCGAGGAGGCGCAGGGGCTCTTCCCGCCGATGTCGCCCGACGGCGTGCTGGCTGCGGCGTTCATCCCCGACGACGGCTACCTCGACCCGTCGCAGCTGACGTTCGCGCTCGCCGATGGTGCGCGGCGCCTTGGCGCACAGATCGAAGTGCGCACACGCGTCACCGGCATCGAGACGCGCGACGGTCGCGTGTGCGCGGTCGAGACCGACAAGGGGAGCATCGAGTGCGAGGTCGTCGTCGATGCGGCCGGCATGTACGCGCGCCAGGTCGCCGAGCTCGTCGGCGTCGACGTTCCGATGATCCCATTCGGCCACCAGTACCTCGTCACCGAGCCGTTCGACCCGCCGCTCGAGCCGCTGCCGACGCTCCGCGACCCCGACAACCTCATCTACTTCCGCACGGAGGTCGGCGGCCTCGTCATGGGCGGCTACGAACGCAGGCCGGCACCGTGGGCGATCGACGGCATCCCCGACGGCTTCGAGGCGAAGCTCCTCCCGCAGGAGTGGGAGCGGATGGAGGAGCTCTTCACCAACGCGATCCACCGCGTGCCCGCGATGGAGAACGCCGAGGTGAAGATGTTCTTCAACGGGCCGGAGGCGTTCACGCCCGACGCGGACTTCCTCCTCGGCGAGACCGACGTCCGCGGCTTCTGGATCGCCGCCGGCGGCTGCGCGCACGGGCTCGCCGGCGCGGGCGGTGTCGGGAAGGTGATGAGCGAGTGGATCGTCGACGGCCGTCCCGAGTGGGACGTGTGGCCGCTCGACTGGCGCCGCTTCGGGCGGCAGTACCGCAGCCGGGAATACACGCTCGCGCGCTCGTACGAGGCGTTGTCGCGGTACTACGACATCAAGTACCCGGGCGAAGAACGCAAGGCGGGGAGGCCCCTTCGTATATCACCGGCATATCAACGGCACATCGCGCTGGACGCGTCCTTCGGGGAGAAGGGCGGCTGGGAGCGCGTCAACTGGTACGAGTCGAACGCGGGGGGCGGCGACGAGTCGCTGCGGCCGCGCGGCTGGGCGGGCGCGAACTGGTCGCCGGCGATCGAGGTGGAGGCCCGCGCGGCTCGCGAGGGGATCGCGCTCTTCGACCAATCGTCGTTCTCGAAGCTCGAGGTGCTCGGCCCGGGGGCGCTCGCGTTCCTCGAGCGGCTGTGCGCGAACAGGATCGACCGGCCTGTCGGCACGATCGTGTACACGCAGCTGCTCAATGCGCGCGGCGGGATCGAGGCCGACCTGTCGGTGACGCGGCGCGGCGAGGATCGGTTCCTGCTCGTGACGGGCACGGCGTTCGGCACGCACGACCGTGCGTGGCTCGAGCGGAACATGCCCCGCGACGGGTCTG
>DASYFU010000307.1:0-4999 GCA_036498225.1 Gaiellaceae bacterium
AAGGCCGCGCACGAGGTCGAGCGCCTTCGCGCGCAGGGCGCGCCGATGCGCGGCCGGCGATTCCCCTTCCGCCGCAGGGAAGCGCTCGCCGACCCATGCTCCGACCGACTCGAGCAGGCGTGCGTACGTCTCGAACAGATCGTCGAGCGCGTGCTCGTACGCCGGCCCGAAGCGGGGATCGCGGTGATAGCGGAACCCGTAGCCGTCGATGCGCGCGTCGTACGCGATGTAGCGCGTCGACTGCTCGAGGTACGCGGCGAGCCGCGGACGCTGAAGGAGCTTCGTGAGCAGGTTCGACGTCCACTCGCACGCGACGTGTGCGCCGCCGAGCTGCGCGACCGAGTCGTCGCCGTAGCCGAGGAAGATGCGCTCGTACAGGTCGGCCGCACGCTTCCCTTCGACACCCTCGATCAGGGGCACCTCCTGAACCGAGTCGGCGAACTCCTCGAGGAAGAGGCGGCGCAGCGTCCCCGGGTAGCGGGAGTAGCGCGCGAAGAGCGCGCCCTTCACGGTTTCCGGCAGATTGACGAGCCCGAAGACCGGGCGGTCGAGGTTCGTGAAGTGCGGAGCGAGGCGCTCGCGCTCCTCGTCCGTGAACGTCTCGACCGGGAGTGGCAGGCTTTCCACGGTGGCCACGGGAGCGCGAACGCTAGCGCGGGTCTCGGTCGGAACGTCCGGCTGGTCGTATCCGACCTGGAAGCCGGGCTTCTACCCGGCCGGGCTCGATCCGGCCAAGTTCCTCGCGTACTACGCGGAGCGCTTCCCCACGGTCGAGCTGAACACCACCGGCTACCGGATGCCGGGCGTCGAGCAGTTCCGGCGCTGGGCCGAGCAGGCGCCGGACGGATTCGAGTTCGCGCCGAAGCTTCCCGGCCACCGCACCGGCGTGCTCGAGGCCTTCGACACGGGAGCGCGCGCGCTCGGGGATCGCCTCGGGCCCGTGCGCGTGTCGCTCAAGAGCGCGCGGGACGAGGGGCTCGTCGAGCTCGTCCTCGGCTCGCTCGGCCCGGGCCTGCGCATCGCGTTCGACCTCGAGCACCGGTCGTGGGACGGGATCGAGGACCGGCTCGCGGAGCGCGGCGTCGTTCGCGTGAACGATCTCGACCATCCCGCGCCCTTCCGCTACCTCCGCCGGCGCGAGGCGCCGGACGAGGCGTTCGCGGAACGCATCCGCGCATGCGCCGAACCGGTGTACGTCTACTTCCGGCACGACGACGCGCCGGACGCGCCAGCGCATGCGCAGCGGCTCATCGAGATGCTCAGCTAGTCCGGCAGCTCTTGTCGCCCCAGGACGTGATGAGCGATGCGGCCTGCTGCTCCTGCCGCACGTCCGCGAGATTCCGCCCGTCGAACGGATGGAGCGGCTGCACGATCGTGGCGACGTCCGGCGTGACGCCGGGTCCTTCCGCGAACAACCGGTATTCCTCGCCGACGCCGGGCCCGCGCTTCGCGGTCTGGCCGGGCGGATAGTTGTAGCCGCCCCTCGTCGGATCGAAGGGATAGAAGCCATAACAGAAGACGCCGCTCGGGTTGTGCGCGACGAAGGAGTTCTCGCGGCGCCAGCCCGGGCCGTACACCGAGTTGTACGTGTCGAGATAGATGAGCCGTCCGAAGCCGTCGGTCGGGGCGCCGACGCGCGTCGTGCCGAAGCCGTACACGGGCTGGCCGTTGTACGTGTAGCGGCCGAAGATGCTCTGGAACCGTCCGTCGTACACCCAGTGCATTCCGGTCTCGAGCTGCGCCACCGGCCCGCTCCAGTGCGACACCTCGAGCCACTGCTGGCTCTGCGTCGAGAGCCACGGCGTGAAGCCGAGGTCGGGGAGCGGCTGCGGCCACTGCTGCGCGGCGGCCCAGTACGTCCCGTCCGGCGCCTTGCACGCGGCGACGACGTTCGGGAGCACAGGCCCGTCGTACGGCCCGCAGGCGTTCTTGAAGTGCTGCCAGTACAGGGTGCGGTACTTTCCCCAGCCGCCGGCGTAGTCGAGCTGGAACTTCACCTGCGCGGCGTCGGCCGTCGGTGGGAGCGCGTTGATCGCGCCCCACACGAGCACGTGCTTGAGCAGGCCGCCCTTCCGGTAGGTGAGGAGCGCTTCGCCCTTCGTATTCACCTCTAGGCGGAGCCCGGCGGCGTCGCGGTCGATGAGCTGCGCCGCGCCGGCGACGCCCGACAGCGCGAGCGCGGCCGCCGCGCCGGCGACAAAGACCCCCAGTAACCGACCCATCCTCTCGAAAGAGCATCGGTCGGGCGGGAATCTTTCTTTAGAACCTCGCGGCCGCCCCCGAGTGGCGCTCGTACGCGCCGCTCTCGACGATGTCGGCGAGCTCCTCGACGGTCTGCCTGAGCTCGTCCTCCGTGTTGTAGAAGTGCGGGCCGAGGCGCACGCCCGCGTCCGGGCGGAAGTCGCAGATGATCCCGCGCTCGCCGAGCTCCTTGTGCACGGCGGCGTGGTCGGGGGTGCGCACGGTGACGGTGCCGCCGCGGCGCTCGGGCTCGCGCGGGCTCACGATCTCGAGGCCGGCGCCGTCGAGGAGGTCGATGAGGAGCGACGTCAGCGCGAGCGAGCGCTCGCGGATCCGTTCGACGCCGACCTCCTCGATCACGTCGTAGCCCGCTGTCGCCGCGTACAGCGCCGGCACGTTCGGCGTCCCCGTCAGGAAGCGCGCGGAGCCGGAGGCATACTCGAGCTCGGTCTCGAACGCGAACGGCCGCGCATGCCCCTGCCAGCCGACGAACGTCGGCTCGAGCCGCTCGGCGAGATCGGGACGCACGTACAGCCAGCCGGCGCCGGGGCCTCCGCACAGCCATTTGACGCTGCCGCCCACGGCGAAGTCGACCTCGAGCGCGGACACGTCGAACGGCACGACGCCGGCGGACTGGTAGCAGTCGAGCACGACGTACGCGCCGACTTCGTGCGCTCGCCGAATGATCGGCTCGACGTCCTGGATCTCGCCGTTCTTGAACAGCACGTGGCTGATCGGCACGAGCAGCGTGCGCTCGTCGATCGCGTCCATGATCGCGCGGTCGTCCTCGACGGCGACGACCTCGAGCTCGGGCTGCGCCTGGTACAGGTAGCGCACGGAGGGGAAGTTCGTCTCCTCGTACACGACGCGGTTGCGCGCCCCCGGGTTGCGGAAGCAGGAGATGACGACCATCTCCGCGACGGTGACGTTCTGGTGCATCACCGTGGAGCCGGCCGGGCCGCCGATGATGCGCCCGATCTGGTCGCCGACGGTCATCGGCATGTCCCACCAGCCCTCGCCCCACGAGCGGATGCCGCGCTCGCGCCACATGCGCGCGTACTCGAGGAGGTTGTCCTCGGCGGCGGCCGGCATCGCCGCGAGCGAGTGGTTGATCAGGTAAATGCAATCCCGGAGGATCGGGAAGCGATCGCGATAGTCGAGGAGATCTGCCACACGTGGAGCCTACTGCGACGCGCGCGCGCAAAGCGCCAAGCCCAAAGGCCGGAGCGTAAGCCTCGCGAAGCGGGCTTACGCGCAGGCCGGACTCATGCGCGTGTGGGGATGGCGAAGCCACCACCACGCGCACGGAACAAGACCCTCGCCAATACGACTAAGAGCTCGCGGGCTTTGCCCGCGAGCGCTCCCCGAAGGGGAACCTCAACGGTTGAAAGTGCGCAGCACCTTCAACCGAGCGGACGCGGCGCGGGGCCGACGTATTTGGCGCTCGGGCGGATGAGGACGCCTAGCCGCTTTTGCTCGAGGACGTGCGCGGACCAGCCGGCGGTGCGTGAGCAGGCGAACATCGCGGGGGCGAGATCGGGCGGGACGCCGGCGACGTCGAGGACGATCGCCGACCAGTACTCGACGTTGGTGTACGAGTGATCCGGGTTCTTGCGCGCGATCGCCTCGTGGGCGACCTGCTCCAGCTCCTCCGCGACGGCGACGCGGGGCGAGCCGAGCTCCTTCGCGGTGCGCTTCAGCACGCGCGAGCGCGGATCCTCGGCGCGGTAGACGCGATGGCCGAAGCCCATGATTCGCTCGTGCCGGCCGAGCGCCTCGCTCACCCACTTCTCCGCGTCGCCGCTCGCGGCCACCGCGTCGAGCATCGGCAGCACCCGCGCAGGCGCACCACCGTGCAGCGGTCCCGACAACGCGCCCACCGCCGCCGAGAGCGCCGCGCCGCAGTCGGCGCCCGTGGAGGCGACCGTGCGCGCGGTGAACGTCGACGCGTTCAGCCCGTGCTCGGCCGTGCAGATCCAGTACGTGTCGATCGCCTTCGCCGCCTTCTCGTCCACCTCGCCCCGCCAGGCGAGCAGGAACCGCTCCGCCGCCGTCCGCCCGGACAGCACCGTCTCCTCGGAAACCGGCGGCAGGTCGGCACCACGGGCGGACTGCGCGACGATCGAGAGCGCCGCCGCCGACAGCCGCCGCAGATCCTCCTTCGCCTGCTCGTCGTCGACATCGATCAGCTGGCCCAACTTCCACGCGCCGCTCAGGATCGCGAGCATCGCCTGCAAATCCGACATGTGCCCGCCCGTGCGCACCTCCAGCTCGCAATACGCCGCCGGCAAACCCGGCTCCAGCGACTCGTCCACCAGCAGGCCCCACACGTTCTCGAACGGGACCGCGCCCACGAGCTCCTCGATGTCGACACCGCGATACCGCAGCGCACCACCCTCACGATCCGGCTCCGCGATCTCCGTCTCCACCGCCACCACACCCGCCAGACCCGGAACGAAATCGCTCATGTGCGTGCCTCCGCTGCGGCGAGGACGAGCGCGGCGGCGGCGAGATCCTGCACGGCGACGCCGACGGACTTGTACAGCGTGATCTCCCCCTCGCTCGTGCGGCCCGAGCGCGTTCCGGCGACGAGCTCGCCGAGCTCCACCGTCCGGTTCGGGTCGACGCCCTCGAGCTCGGGTGCCCCGGAAGGAGGCGGCGCAAGCGTCGAACTGCGCGACTCGACGCAGATCACGTCGGCGCGAGCGACGATCGCGGGATCGAGCTCCGAGCCGGGAGCGTTGTAGCCGACGGAGCT
>DASYFU010000308.1:0-2878 GCA_036498225.1 Gaiellaceae bacterium
CTCGTGATGCAGCTGCACGTCGGCAGCCTGCGCGATCACAACGGCCCGCTCGCCGCTCGCTTCGGCCGCGACATCGGCGGCGACATCCCGGTTGCGACCGACTGGACGCGAGGCCTGCGCCCGCTGCTCGAGGCGTATGGCAACGATCCGCGGTTCACGTTGATTCTCTTCACGCTCGACGAGAGCACATACAGCCGCGAGCTGGCACCGCTCGCGGGCCACTATCCCGCGGTGTTGCTCGGCTGCCCGTGGTGGTTCCACGACAGCCCGGCCGGCATCGACCGCTTCCTCGACCGCGTCACCGAGACGGCGGGCGTGTACAACCTCGCCGGCTTCGTCGACGACGCCCGCGCGCTGACCGCACTGCCGGCGCGCCACGACCTCTGGCGGCGCCGCACGTGCGGTTGGCTCGGGCGGAAGGTCGAGGCCGGCTTCCTCGACGAGGACGAGGCGCACCGCCTTGCGGCCTTGCTCGCGGACGGTCTCGTCCGCCACGCGTACCGCCTCGACTAGACGCCGCTGAACGCGTCGAAGCCGCCGTCGACCGGGACGACGACGCCGGTGACGAACGACGCCCCCGCGCCCGCCAGCCAGACGACGGTGCCCGCGACCTCGTGCGGCTCGCCGAAGCGGCCCATCGGCGTCGCCGCGACGATCCGCTCGCCGCGCGCGGTCAAGGCGCCCGACTCGTCGAGGAGCAGCGCACGGTTCTGCTCGCCGACGAAGAAGCCCGGCGCGATCGCGTTGACGCGCACGCCGCGCGGCGCGAGCTCGACGGCGAGCCAGCGCGTGAGGTTCTCGACCGCCGCTTTCGCCGCCCCGTAGCCGACGACGCGCGTGAGTGCCCGGTGCGCCGAGAGGGATGAGACGTTGACGATCGATCCGCCGTCAGCCATCGCCTCGCCGAAGACCTGGCACGGCAGCATCGTGCCGTTGAAGTTCAACTTGACGACCTCGTCGATCGCCGACGACGGCAGCTCGAAGAAGGTCTGCTGGCCTGTCGTTGCCGCCGCGACGTTGCCGCCTGCCGCGTTGACGAGGACGTCGAGCCGGTCGAGCCGCGCGCGGACACGCTCGAGCGACGCACGGTCGAGCACGTTCCCCTCCAGGACGAACGCTCCTTCGAGCTCGGCCGCGAGCGCCTCCAGTCGGTCGCGCCGGCGCGCGAGCAACCCGACCCGGACGCCCGCCGCCGCGAGGCCGCGCGCGATCGCGCCGCCGAGCACGCCCGACGCTCCCGTGACAACGGCGACGCGGCCCTCGAGTTCGGAATCCATCCAGGTGATACAAGCACGGTCGGTGCGGTTGAGCGTCATCACCGACGAGATCCACCCCGGCCTCGCGCGGGCCTTGGACGTCTGCGAGGAGCTCGGGATCGAGGCGGTCGAGCTGCGCACGCTCGACGGCGTGCAGGTCGTCGAGCGCTCGGACGCCCAGCTCGAGGCGATCCGGGACGAGCTCGACGGGCGCGGCTTCGTCGTGTGCGCGATCGCCTCGCCGTTTCTCAAGTCCGACCGCGGCGAGGACCAGGACGAGGTGCTCGCCGGCACGCTCCGCGCTGCCACCGCGCTGGGCGCGCCCGTCGTCCGTGCGTTCGGGTACTGGCGCGAGCCGGATCCGGCCGCCGCGCTTCCGGACCTCGGCCGAGCGCTGCACGACGCGACGGCGCGCGCGGGCGCCGCGGGAATCACGCTCGCACTCGAGAACGAGCACGAGTGCAACGTCGCCACCGCCGCAGAAGCGCGCGCCGCGCTCGACGCGGCCGACGCTCCGCCGCTGCGCCTCATCTGGGACCCCGGCAACGCCGCCATGCTCGACCCGGCTGCATGGAACGGGCTCGGTGGGCTCGACACGATCGTCGACCGCGTCGCGCACGTCCACCTGAAGGACGTCACTCCCGACGGGGAGTGGACGCGGGTCGGCGACGGCATCGTCGACTTCCGGGCGCAGCTCGACTGCCTCGCGCAGGCGGGGTACGACGGCTATCTCTCCTTCGAGACGCACTACGTGCGCGACGGCAGCGGCGAGCTGGCGACGCGCGACTCCATCGCGGCATTCAGGTCGTTGGCGTGACGCTGCGCTACGGCCTGATCGGAGCCGGCGTCGTCGCGGAGATGCATCTGGAGGCAATCGCGACGCTCGACGACGTCGAGCTCGTCGGGATTTCCGCGCACGACAAGGAAGCGGCTGAGAGACGCGCGCGCGAGTACCGCAGCCACGCCTTCGCCGACAGCGACGAGCTGCTCGCGCAGGAGCTCGACGTCGTCGTGGTCGCGACGCCGCACCCGTCTCACGCCGAGTTGACGGTCGCGACCCTCGAGACGGGCGCGCACGTCCTGTGCGAGAAGCCGCTCGCACCCGAGGTGCGCGAGGCGGACGCGATGATCGCCGCGGCCGATCGGGCGGGCCGGCTGCTCGGCGTGTGCTTCCAGCAACGGTTCCGGCCGGTGATCGCCGCCGCCCGGCGGCTGGTCGACGAGGGCAGGCTCGGAACGCTGCTGCGCGTGTCGATCGTCGACCCGCTGTACCGGCCGAACGCGTACTACCGCACCGCGGACTGGCGCGGCACGTGGAAGGGCGAAGGCGGCGGCGTCCTGATGAACCAGGCGCCGCACACGCTCGATCTCCTCTGCCACCTCGCGGGGCCGCCCGTGACGGTGTGGGGCGTCGCGCAGCGTCGCGCGCAGCCGATGGAAGCCGAGGACACTGCGACCGCGCTCCTGTCGTACGACGGCGGCGCCGTCGGCACCATCGCGGTCTCGACGCTCGAGCCGGGGGTGCAACGCATCGAGCTCGTCGGGGACCGCGGCCGGATCGAGATCGTCGGCGAATCCATTGCCTTCGAGCGGTTCGAGCCTCCGATCTCGGAGCATCTGAG
>DASYFU010000309.1:0-1962 GCA_036498225.1 Gaiellaceae bacterium
TCGAGCTCGCGAAGCGGATCGAGCGCGGCGACCACGGCGCGAAGCAGGAGATGGTGGAGGCGAACCTGCGGCTCGTCGTCTCGATCGCGAAGCGCTATCGCAACCAGGGCCTCCCGTTCCTCGACCTGATTCAGGAGGGGACGATCGGCCTCGTGCGCGCGGCGGAGAAGTTCGACTACCGCAAGGGCTTCAAGTTCTCGACGTATGCAACGTGGTGGATTCGCCAGGCGGTTGCGCGTGCGCTCGCCGACAAGGCGCGCACCATCCGCATGCCGGTGCACGTGGTCGAGAAGCTGAACAAGATCGTGCGCAGCGAGCGCAAGCTTCGCGCCGAGCTCTGCCGTGAGCCGCTCGCGTGGGAGGTGGCGAGGGATCTCGACCTGCCGGTGGACGAGGTCGAGCAGATCATGCGCAGTGCGCAGACGCCGGTCTCGCTCGAGAAGCCGGTCGGCGACGAGGAGGAGTCGGAGTTCGGCCACTTCCTCACCGACGAGAACGTGCCGCTCCCCGACGAGGCGGCAGAGGTCTCGATGCGCAAAGAGACGCTCGTGAAGATCCTCTCGACGCTTTCGCATCGTGAGCGCCGTGTGCTCGAGCTGCGCTACGGCCTCGACGGCGAGCATCCGCGAACGTTGGACGAGGTCGGCCGCACGTTCAACGTGACGCGCGAGCGCATCCGCCAGATCGAGAACCAGAGCCTGAAGAAGCTGCGCGCACTGGCGGACTCGCACAGCCTGCGCGACGTCGCGTAGAGAGTTAGGCGAGCCAGGCGTCGAGAGACGCGCGGACGCCGGGGGCGTCGAGACCGTGTGCGGCGCGGTGCTCGGCGCCCTCGCCGTACCGGCGCAGGTCTTCGTGGCGCGTGCCGAGCGCGAGCAGCCGGTGCGGACGGTCGGAGAGCGCGGCGGAGACCTCGGCTGACGAGGTGCCGGCGAGGTACGGCTCGACGAGGACGACGTCCGTGCCGGTGAGAGCGGCGCGCAGCCCGTCGCGGTCGAAGGGCCGGACGGTCGCGAGATAGGCGACGCTGGTGTCGAGATCGGCGGTGGCCGCGAGCACGGGTGCCAACGTCGGCCCCACGGCGAGCACGAGCGGCGCGTGCGCCGAGCCGCGGCGGATGACAACGAGGCCGTCGCCGTCGACGCGCGCATGATTCTCCTCCTCGGTGAGCCTGAGGTAGACGCGGTCGTCGGTCGTGAGCGCGGCGCGGAAGAGCCGCTCCATCTCGTCCGGATGGCCCGGCACGTGGATCGTCCAACCGGGAAGTGCGGAGAGCGCGCTCACGTCACCGGGCGCCATGTGCGTCGCGCCGTAGTACGCACCGTCGTACGAGGCGCCGGCGCTGACGAGCAGCGCGCCGACACCCTGGTGGCCGAGGTCGAGCTTCACCTGCTCGTACGGCCGCTCGACGAGGAACGGCGCGAACGTGTGCACCACCGGCCTGTAGCCCTCGAGTGCGAGCCCGGCGGCGACGCCGATCATGAGCTGCTCGCGGATGCCGACGTCGAAGCGCCGTGGATGCTCGGGGATCTCGCCCGCACCGATCGCGGCCAGCACGACCGCGACGCGCTCGTCGTCCTCGAGCGCCTCGGCGGCGAGGCGGTAGAACCGGCTGCGCATCGTCATGGGCGCACCTCCGCGACGACGCACGTGGGCTGCATGCCGGGGAGGCTCGTCGACGCGAACGCTTCCGCAAGCGCCGCATGGTCGCGTCCGTCGATGCGAAACGCGCGCCACCCTTCGACCGCGAAGCGCTGCTCGATGCCGCCGGGCCAGCCGTAGGTCGCGCTCGCGTTGTCGACGACGATCGCCGTCAGGTTGCTCAGGCCGACACGGCCGGCGTACTGGACGGCCTCCCAGTTCGAGCCCTCGTCCAGCTCGCCGTCGCCGACGAGGCAGTAGACGCGGCGGCCCGCGAGCGCCATGCCGACGGCGATGCCCAGCCCGTGCCCGAGCGAGCCG
>DASYFU010000310.1:0-4840 GCA_036498225.1 Gaiellaceae bacterium
CGCGTCGGGCTGAAGTACGTGCAGGGCGTGGGGGAGGACGACGCGGAAGCGGTCGTCGCGGCGCGTCCGTACGCCTCCATCCGCGAGCTCGCGCAGCAGACGCAGCTCTCCGCCGACGAGTTGCGTGCGTTGGTCGAATCGGGTGCGTGCGACTGCTTCGGACTGCGCCGGCGGGAGCTCCTGTGGCAGCTCGGCCTCGTGCCGCGCGCGCAGACGGTGCCGGGCTCCGGCGGCGAGGAGAAGCAGCTCGCGCTCCCGCTCGAGCCGACGGTCGAGACGCCCGACTTGCCGGAGCCGTCGACGTGGGAGCGCGTGCTCGCCGACTACCGCACGACGAGCCTGTCGATCGGCGTGCACCCGGTCGAGCTCATGCGCCCGCACCTGCCTCCGGGAACGCTCTCGAGCGTCGAGCTGCGCGACCGGCCGAACCGGTCACACGTCCAGGTGGCGGGGATGGTCGTCGCGCGCCAGCGTCCCGCGACCGCCAACGGCGTCGTCTTCATGCTCCTCGAGGACGAATTCGCGCAGATCAACCTCATCGTCCTGCCTCAGGTCTACGACCGCTTCCGCGGCGTCGTGCGCGGCGAGCCGCTGCTCCTCGCCCGCGGCCGCTTCGAGCAGGTCGACCGCAACCGGAACGTGGTCGTCGACGAGCTCGTCTCCCTCGCGCCGCTCGCCCGCGAGCTCACCGAAGGAGCCGACGTGCACGGCTCGCTCCCGGCCGCGCACCACTTCGGCCATCGTTAGGAGTCGTGACGCGCGTGCCGTCGATGCATCGGCGACGGCAGGTGCTGCAGCACGTTGAACGCCGAGTTGACGAGCGCGAGGTGCGTGAACGCCTGCGGGAAGTTGCCCAGCTGGCGCTTCGATCGCGGGTCGTATTCCTCTGCCAGCAGCCCGACGTCGTTGGCCAGGCCGACGAGGCGGTCGAAGAGCTTCACCGCGTCGTCGCTGCGGCCGAGCAGCTCGAAGCAGTCGACGAGCCAGAACGAGCACGGCAGGAAGACACCCTCGCCCGGAGGGAGCCCGTCGACGTCGCTGTCCTGCGTGCGGTAGCGGAGCACGAGCCCGTCGGCGACGAGGTTCTTCTCGATCGCCGCGACGGTGCCGCGCACCTTCGGGTCCGACGCCGGCAGGAAGCCGACGAGTGGGATGAGGAGGAGGCTCGCGTCCAGCTCCTTCGACCCGTACGACTGCACGAACGATCCGAGCTCCTCGTCGAAGCCCTTCGCGCACACGTCGGCGTGGATCTCGTCACGGAGCGCGCGCCAGTGCTCCACGGGCCCGTCGACCGCGTGCTCCTCGACCGAGCGCACGGCACGGTCGAACGCGACCCATGCCATCACCTTCGAGTGGACGAAGTGCCGCCGTTCGCCGCGGATCTCCCAGATCCCCTCGTCAGGCTGGTGCCAGATCTCCTCGAGGTGGGCCATCAAGACCTTCTGCAGGTCCCACGGGTTCTTCTGGAACTCGAGCCCGTGCACACGCGCCTGGTAGAGCGCGTCCACCACCTCGCCGAACACGTCGATCTGCAACTGCTCGCTCGCGGCGTTGCCGATGCGAACGGGTGCCGACCCTTCGTAGCCGGCGAGCCAAGGCAACTCCAGCTCGGTGAGACGCCGCTCCCCGGCGACGCCGTACATCACCTGGATGTCGGACGGATCGCCGGCGACGGCGCGCACGAGCCACGTGCGCCACGCGCGGGCCTCCTCCTCGTAGTCGGCATGCAGGAACGCCAGCAGCGTGAGCGTCGCGTCGCGCAGCCAGCAATAGCGGTAGTCCCAGTTGCGCACGCCGCCGAGCCACTCAGGCAGAGACGTCGTCGGCGCTGCGACGATGCCGCCGGTCGGCTCGTACGTGAGCGCCTTGAGCACGACGAGGGAGCGGATGATCACGGCGCGCCACTCATCCGGGATGTCGGCCTCGCACGCGCCGACCCACTGGCGCCAGAACTCGTCCGTCGCGGTGAGCGCCTCCTCCGGATCGGTCGCCGCCGGAAGGTCGCCGTGCGACGGGAACCACGTGAGGACGAACGACACGCGCTCGCCGGCTTCGACCGTGAACGTCGAGATCGTGCGGAGGTTCTCTCCCCGCGTGCGCGCGTCGGTGCGGAAGCACAGGCCGTCGGGGCCCGCGACCGCGACGCGCGCGTGGTCGATGCGCCGCATCCACGGGACGATGTGCCCGTAGTCGAAGCGGATGACGAGCTCCGACCGCATCTCCACCTTGCCGCGGATGCCCTCCACGATGCGAACGACGTTCGGCATCACGTCGCGCGGCGGCATGAAGTCGTAGACGCGCACGGCGCCTTCCTCGTTCTCCCATGTCGTTTCGAGGATGAGCGTGTCACCCCGGTACTGACGCGAGGTCGTTCCGCCGTCCGTCGGCGCGAGCAGCCAGCGGCCGTTGTCCTCGTCGCCGAGCAGCGCGGCGAAGCAGGCGGCGGAATCGAAGCGGGGGAAGCAGAGCCAGTCGATCGAGCCGCCGCGCTCGACGAGCGCCGCGGTCTCCAGGTCGCCGATCATCGCGTAGTCCTCTATGAGAGCCATCGCCACCGCCTCCGGGCCGCACGTTCGAACACCGATTCGTACTCCGTCGCGGCGTCGTCGTCGAGGGTACGGGCGAATCGGTCGCGCATGTCCGCGAGCGCGTCCTTCACGGCGTCGACGACGTCCATGTAGTCGCCGTACGCCTCCTCGGCGTGCTCGCGGCCGGCGGCGTCGTACTTCTCCTTCATCTCCTGCACCTCCGCGAGGAGGCCGCCCGCCTCGTCCTCGGCGAAGACGTCGAGCTGCCGGGAGACGAGGTCGGCGAAGCGCCTGCGGAACATCACGCGATCTCCCGGTACAGCGCGAGGTGCGCCTGCGCCGATGCGTCCCAGGTCAGCTCCTCGCGCGCACGCCGAGCCCCGGCGCGAAACGGCTCGGGATCGCTCAGCACCTCGCGGATCGCGGCGGCGAGGCCGTCGACGTCGCCGGGTGCGACGACGATGCCGGCGCCGAAGCGCCGCACGGGCTCGGCGACGCCGCCGACGTCGTACGCGATCGCGGGGACGCCGGCGCCGAGCGCCCGCAGGAGGGCACCGCTCTGGTCGAGCTCCGGCCGGTAGGGGAAGACCGCGACGGTCGCGTCGCCCAGCGCACGGTCGACCTCGGCGTCCGACAGGTAGCCGAGTCGCCATTCGACGTCGTCGCTTCGGAACGCATCGACCGGCTCGAGCGGATCGCCGGCGACGAGGAGCTTCGCGTCCGCGCGCTTCGTCGCTTCGATTGCGTCGCCGAGCCCCTTGTATGCGCGGATGACGCCGAGCGCGAGCACCGTCCGGCCGTCGTCGCTCCGCACCGGATCGCTCGGAAAGACGGGGTGGGGGATGACGGTCGCGTCGACGTCGAGCTCGGCGAGCGCCTCGCGTCCGCGCTCGCTGTGCACGACCACGCGGTCGAAGCGCGCGAGCAGATCGGCCCACAGCCGCTGTTTCGCGGCCGTTCGTCGCGGCAGGAGGTCGTGCGCAGTGAAGACGGACGGCTCGCGCGGCCGGAGGAGGCGCGCATCGAGCTCGGGCACGAGCCACTGCACGTGCAACACGTCCGCGCGGCGGCGATTGAGGGACGCAACGCCGAAGGGATGCTCGGCGACCTTCAGAGGCACGCGCAGCGGGGAGCGGCCGAAGAGGCGCGACGAGAGCGGGTAGTACAGCTCGGTGCGCACGTAGCCGTCCGGCGCCGGTGCTTCGCCGAAGCGGAAACGCGAAGTGACGAGCTCGACGTCTGCGCCCGCGCGTGCGAGCGCAGCCGCGAGCGCGTGGTCGTACGGCGGCGTGAACGCGGGAGGGTCGGCGAGGACGATTCGCACCGGCCTAGGCTACGCGCGTGGCGTTGGTCGTCCGCACCTGGAATCTCTTCCACGGCAACGCCGTCCCACCCGAGCGGAACGCGTATCTCCGGGAGATGGTCGAGCTCGTCACGGCCGACGGCCCCGACGTCGTCTGCCTCCAGGAGGTGCCGGCGTGGGCGCTCGGCCACCTCGAGCGCTGGAGCGGGATGCGCGCGTTCGGCGCCGTGGGCGCCGAGCCGCTCCTGCGCAGCGCCGAGCTCGGGCGCCGGATCACCGATCTGCACCACGGCATCCTCCGTTCGGCGGTGACCGGCGAGGCGCTCGCGATTTTGCTGTCGCCTTCGCTCGGAGTCGTGGACGAGCGCCGCGAGCGCGTCGGCCCGAATCGCGTCCTCCTCGGCGTCACGCTCGAGGACGGAACCTTCGTCGGCGACTTCCACGTCACCGGTGGCGCTCACGCTGAGGAGCAGTTCCGCACCGTCGTGCGGCTCGCCGGCCACGGGCCGGCGATCCTCGCCGGGGACGTGAACCTCAAGCCGCCGTACGGGCTCGAGGGCTTCTCCGAGCCGCTCGCGGGAAGCATCGACCAGATCCTCGTCCGCGGCCTCGCGTCGACGCCGCCGGTCGCGTGGCCGGCCGAGCGACGCCGGAGTCGCGGCCGGCTCCTCTCCGATCACGCGCCCGTGGAGGCGACGGTCGGATGACCTTCGACGAAGCTCGCGCACAGTTCCCCGTTCTCGAACGTTTGGCGTACCTCAACGCCGGGACGAACGGCCCACTCGCTCGGTCGACCGCGGAGGCGATCGTCGAGGAGACCGAGGCGGATCTCGAGCGCGGCCGTGGGGGCGCCGCCTACTACGAGCGCATGCTCGCGCTCCGTGACGAGGTGCGCGCGGGCTTCGCCGCGGTGCTCGGCGTCGCGCCCCGCTCGGTTGCGCTGGTCGAGTCGACGTCGCGCGGCTGCATGACCGTGCTCGACGGGCTCGGCCTGACCGCCGACGACGAG
>DASYFU010000311.1:0-1558 GCA_036498225.1 Gaiellaceae bacterium
GCCATCCGCACGACCTCGGCGCAGTCCTCGGGCCGGATCATCTCGTCGCTCGGGATGCCCGACCACTCGGCCATCGGCGTGTCGACGAATCCCGGGCAGATTGCGACCGCACGAATCCCGTCGCCGTCGAGCTCCTCGTTCAGCGAGCGGGTCAGCGAGATCACCGCGGCCTTCGTCGCGCCATAGGCGGAGAGGCCCGGCGTCGGCATCGTGCCCGCGATCGACGCGAGGTTGACGATCCACCCGCGCGACTCGCGGAGCAGCGGGATCGCGTGCTGCGTGACGAGGAAGAGGCCGCGCACGTTCACGGCGAATGTGAGATCGAGATGCTTCGGCGCTAGGTTCTCGACGTTGCCCGCGATGCCGATGCCGGCGGAGTTGACGAGCATGTCGAGCCGGCCGAAGCGCTCCTTGTGCTCGGTGACGAGGCGCTCGCAAGCAGCGGCGTCGCCGACGTCGGCAGCGACCGCGACAGCGCCGAGCTCGTCGGCCGCCGCCTGCACCTTCTCGGGCCGGCGCGAGGCGAGCGTCAGCGCGTAGCCCTCGTCGCGCAGCATGCGCGCGATCGCGAGCCCGATCCCCGACGACCCGCCGGTGACGATCGCTGCGCGTTCCACAGCACCTGTCTACAGGCCGGGACGGGGGAAGGTCAAGCAGCGTTTGCAGCGAAGGAAACGTGCGAGGGTGCCGTTCGACGCTCCCTCCTCTCCCCAGGAGACGGCGGCTACGGCCGCCGTCTCCATAAAGTGTGGGCATGGCCGCGCCTTCGCTCACGAGCTTGACGGTGGGGGGCGGCTGCGCCGCGAAGTACTCGGCCGCGCGGCTCGAGGAGCTCCTGAAAGGGTTCGTGCCCGTCGAGGCCGAGAACCTGCTCGTCGGTCTCTCGCCCGCGGACGACGCCGCGGTCTACAAGCTCGACGACGAGCGAGCGATCGTCTTCACGCTCGATTTCTTCCCGCCGCTCGTCGACGACCCGGCCGTCTTCGGGCGCATCGCGGCTACGAACGCGTTGAACGACGTCTTCGCGATGGGCGGTGTGCCGCTGCTCGCACTCTCGATCGCGGCGTTCCCGGAGGAGCTGCCCGTCGAAGTGCTCGCCGCGGTCTTCTCAGCGGCGGACGAGCAGGTGCGCGCGGCGGGCGCGCTGCTCGCCGGCGGTCACACGATCCGCGACGCGGAGCCGAAGTACGGCCTCGCAGTCGTCGGCACCGTGCATCCGAACGGCATCTGGCCGAAGTCGGGCGCGCGTCCGGGCGATGCCGTCTTCGTGACGAAGCCACTCGGCACCGGGCTCGTGCTCGCCGGGCATGCGAAGGAGCTCGTCGGCGAAGACGAGCTCGCGGAGGCCGTGCACTGGATGACGATGCTGAACGGCGACGCTGCGGACGTGCTGCGGCCGTTCGAGCCGAACGCGGTTACCGACGTGACTGGGTTCGGCCTGCTCGGGCACGCGTACGAGATGGCCGAACGGAGTGGCGTCCGGATCCGCCTCGACGCCGACGCGCTGCCGTCCTTGCACGGCGCGCTGCATGTGGCGCACGCAGGCGTGCGCACGGGC
>DASYFU010000312.1:0-14638 GCA_036498225.1 Gaiellaceae bacterium
CGCGAGTTCGCCTCGCGTGAGCTCACCGGCAAGCCGAAGCGCGTCGTCCTGAAGTTCTTCCGCTCGCCGGTCGCGATCCACGGAGTGGATCGCGTGGAGAGCGTCGAGCTTGCAACGAACGAGTTGGATGCGGACAACCGAGCCGTACAGACAGATGAGCGCGAGACGCTCTCGTGCGGCCTCGTCTTCCGCAGCGTCGGGTACCGCGGCGTCGCGCTGCCGGGCGTCCCGTTCGACGAAGGCAGCGGCACGATCCCGAACGAGGGCGGCCGCGTCGCCCCCGGCCTGTACGTCGCCGGCTGGATCAAGCGCGGCCCGAGCGGCGTCATCGGCACGAACAAGAAGGACGCGACGGAGACGGTCGAGCTGCTGCTCGCCGATTTCGCCGACGGCCCGCGGAAGGGTGCGACCGCGGCCGACATCGACGCACTCCTCGACGAGCGCAACGTGCGCCGCGTGCTGTACGCGGGCTGGCAGTCGATCGACGAGCACGAGCGCGGAGCTGGCGAGAAGCAGGGCCGCCCGCGCGTGAAGCTGTGCACGTGGGACGAGCTGCTCGCGGCCGCCGAGCGCCTACACTCAGCCGCATGAAGACGGACGAGAAGCAGGAGCTGTGGGGCGGCGAGACGACGAAGGCGGTCGCCAACTTCCCCGTCTCGGGCGAGCCGATCCCGGCGCCCGTTGCGCGCTGGCTCGGCCGGATCAAGGGCGCGGCTGCGCGCGTGAACGCCGATCTCGGCCTGCTCGATCGCGACAAGGCGGATCGCATCGCCGCCGCTGCCGAGCGCATCGCGAACGCTGAGCTCGACGACCAGTTCCCGATCGACGTCTTCCAGACCGGCTCGGGAACGTCGTCCAACATGAACGCGAACGAAGTGATCGCCACGCTTGCGGGCGCCGACATCCATGCGAACGACGACGTGAACATGGGGCAGTCGTCGAACGACGTCTTCCCGTCCGCCGTCCATCTCGCGGCGCTCGACGAGATCGTCAACGACCTCCTGCCCGCGCTCGAGCAGCTCGCCGATTCGCTCCAGGCGAAGGCGATCGAGTTCGACGACGTCGTCAAGTCCGGCCGGACGCACTGGATGGACGCGGTGCCCGTCACGCTCGGCCAGGAGTTCGCCGGCTACGCGGCGCAGGTCCGCGAGGGGCGGGCGCGGGTCGAGGCCACGTTCGAGCGCCTCGGCAAGATCCCGCTCGGCGGCACCGCGGTCGGCACCGGCCTCAACACGCATCCGGAGTTCGCGTCCCGCGTCCGCGCGATCCTCGCGGAGGACACCGGCCTGCAGATCTCCGGCCCCGCCGATCCGTTCGAGGCCCAGGCCGCGCGCGACGGCATCGTCGAGACGTCGGGCGCGCTCAAGACGGTGGCCGTGTCGCTGACGAAGATCGCGAACGACATCCGGTATCTGGGCTCGGGGCCGCGCGCCGGACTGGCCGAGATCGCGCTTCCCGAGCTGCAGAAGGGCAGCTCGATCATGCCGGGCAAGGTGAATCCGGTCATGCCCGAGGTCGTCACCCAGGTGGCGGCGCAGGTCATCGGCAACGACGCGGCGATCACCATCGGCGGCATGCAGGGCCACTTCGAGCTCAACGTCTTCGTGCCGCTGATCGCGCGCAACATCCTCGACTCGGTGAAGCTGCTCGCATCGGCGTCGCGGCTGTTTGCCGAGAAGTGCGTCGACGGGATCGAGGCGAACCGCGAGACGTGCGAGCACTACGCGGAGTTGACGCTCTCCGCCGCGACGGCGCTGAACCCATACATCGGGTACGACCGTGCGACGGAGATCGTCAAGGAGGCCGCGTCGTCCGGCCGGTCGCTGCGCGAGGTCGCGCGCGAGACGGGCGTCAAGGAGGCCGTTCTCGATGAGGCGCTGGACTACCGAAAGATGGCGAAGCCGCACGAATAGTGCAGAAGCCTCCGCGTAGAAATGTCGTATTACGCTACGGCGGCATCGCAATCTACGAGGAGGGGAATGTGATGAACCACCAACGCAGGTGGTGGATCACCCTGCTGGTCGCCGCCGCAGTTGCAGCCGTTGCTGCTTCGGCATCGGCCGGTTCCGCGAAAGCGGCCAAGTACATGAGCGTGTCCCAGGGAGCGGGCGCCGCAGCCCTCGCCGGGTACACGCCGTTCGATCCGACCGATCCGAGCACGCCGGAAGCCGTGACGTTCGTGCTCCGGGCTCGGAACGAGAGCCAGCTCGAGTCCCAGGTCCAGGCCGGGATGCCGGGCGGGTACCTGTCAGTGAGCAGGTTCGCCGAGACGTACGGACAGCCGAAGGCGGTCGTCCTCGGGATCCAGGCGTACCTGGCCCTGTTCGGCATCCATTCGCACGCGATGTCGGACAACCTCGACATCCAGACGACCGGAACGGCGGGTCAGTACAACAACGCCTTCCAGATCGTCCAGCAGAACTACATGGTCCCCTCGCACGGGGCGCACGGGAAGGGCCACGGCACGATCACCGTGCACGGCTCGCCGCAGAACCCGAAAGTCCCGTCGCAGTGGGGCCCATTCATCCTGGCCATCCTCGGCCTCTCGAACTACCCGACGCAGCAGAGCGACATGATCGGGACAGCTGACGGCGTCGCCACGCAGGGGCTCAACAACACCGCTCTTGCGCCGTCCGACTTCGCCAAGCGCTACAACCTCGATCCGGTCACGAACGCCGGGGGCACGGGTCACGGCCGCACGATCGGCATCGTCACGCTCGCAGCCGACCGGCCCGACGTCGTCAGCGAGTTCTGGAACGCCATCGGCCTCACTGGTTCGCAGGCGTCCCAGAGCCGCATCACGACGATCAACGTCGACGGCGGCCCCGGCGCACCCAGCGCCAGTGCAGGGTCCGACGAGACGGCCCTCGACATGGAGCAGTCCGGGGCGCTCGCTCCTGCCGCGAACCTGAGCGTCTACCAGGCGCCGAACACCGACATCGGCTTCGCCGATGCCTTCTACGAGGCCGCGAGCGACAACGTCGCGGACACGGTGTCGGCGAGCTGGGGCGAGTCGGAGACGATCATCAAGGCGTTCTCGAACGTCGGGCTCGAGGATCCGGCCTATGCCAACGCGTTCAGCCAGGCGTTCCTGGAGATGGGCGCGCAGGGGCAGAGCATGTTCCTCTCCTCCGGTGACTCGGGCGCGTATCCGGCGTCGCGCGACTTCGGCTCGACCGACCGCACGGCCGGCAATCCCGACGACAGCCCGTGGGCGACGTCGTCCGGCGGCACGACGCTGCCGGGCCCGTTCCAGGTCCACGACCTGACGTTCAACTTCCCGACCGAGCGCACGTGGGGTTGGGACTACCTGTGGGCGTCCGGCCGGCCCGCCGAGATCGGCGAGACGGAGCAGCAGTACGCCGAGTCGCACGTGGACGGCGGAGGCGGGGGTTACAGCGGCTTCTTCCCGATGCCCGCGTATCAGCAGGGCGTCAAGGGGACCGCCAACTACAGCGCCGTGGAGTACCTCCAGCCGACGGGCTTCTCGACGACGAATCCGTTCTTCGGAGTCGACTTCGGTCTGAGCCTCCCGTACGCCTGGAACTTCAACGCGACGCCGAACGTCACGAAGAACGGCGCCGGTACCGGTCGTGCGACGCCCGACGTGTCGGCCGACGCCGACCCGGAGACGGGGTATCTCGTGCTGTACACGTTCGACGACAACCCCGACCCGACCACAGCGACGTTCGAACAGTTCGGCGGTACGAGCTTCGTCGCGCCGCAGCTGAACGGTTCGACGGCGGCGATCGACTCGCTGCTCGGTCGGCGGGTCGGCTTCTGGAACCCGGCGATCTACAAGTTCGCCACGTCCCGGAACTCTCCGTTCACGCCGCTCGATGCGTCGGGAACGACGAACGACAACCTGTACTACACGGGCTCGAAGGGCAACATCTACAACGTGGGCTCGGGGCTCGGCACGCCGGACCTCGCCAAGCTCGCGAGCGACTTCCAGAACCTCGGCAACTAGCCGAACGGGACTGCATCACCGAGAACGGGGCCGCCTCTGGGCGGCCCCGTTCTCTTTCCTAGGCCGAGATCTGGACGCTCGCGCGGAACGTCTGCGTGCGCCGCTGCACGCGGATCGTGTACGTCCCGGCCTTCGCCGGATTGCCGAGGCCGGCGCTGCGCATGAACGTGAGCGTGAGCGTCCCCGGGCCGACGACCATGCAGCTCACCCCGTGGTGCAGCGGCAGCGAGACGGACACGTCGTGCCCGGAGGTCGAGACCGCGGGCGCCGGCTTCCCGTTCACGAGCACCGAGGCCGTGTCGATCGAGCTCGGAACGACGATGGCACCGGGGAGCGACACGACTGCTTTTCCGAGACCGGGCTGGCCGCAGACCATCTCGTAGTGAACCTTCAGCGTGAGCGCGACGGGCTTCGCGCCCGCCTTCGTGGACGAGAGCGTCGCCGTCGTCGCCGGCATATCCGGGCCGCCGGGATTCACGGGAATCGGCCTGACTGCAGCCGAAGCGGCCGCTGCGGAGACCGCAGCCGCGAGCGCACATCCGACCCCGATGACGCGGAGGTTCACGTCACCCGGAAGTGTAGCCCCGGTTCAGGCCCCCGGCTCTGCCGTATTCGGATGCGCCTGGTGCCAGCGATCCGGCTTCCCGTGGTGCCCGAACGAGCCGGGATCCGGCAGGCCGGGGTTGTCGAAGGGCCCCACGCTGACGAGGTCCGACACGAGGTTGGCCACGTCCGGCGTGCCGAGGCCGGTCGCATTGTCGAATCCGGTTCCCGCGAAGAAGCCCTGTGAGGGATCGGCGCCGGAGTCGTTGTTGCTGCCGAGGACGTTGTTCCCGGACGTGATGTCGTGGAAGTCCTGCGCGTAGCGCTGTCGGCTCTTGGCGATCGAGTAGATCGCCGGCGCGACGAGCCCGAGGCCGCGTTCACCGCGTAGGCCGCGCGCCTGGTTCGCGATCGCGACGATCGCGCCCCACTGCGGCGAGCCCGCGCTTGTCCCGCCGATGAGCGAGAAGAACGGATCGGTCGGGTCGCAGCCGTTCGGATTGTCCGGCGTGTAGCACGATGTGACGATCACGACGCCGCCGAGCACGGACGCGTTGTACGAGACGTCGGGGACGACGCGTCCCTTGCTCGAAGTGAACCCGCTCTGCCACGGCGGCCGCGGGAAGATGACGCTCGGCGCACCCCCCGTCGCGACCGGGGTGGAGCAGCACTCGGTCTCGTTCCAGACCTGTTCCGCGCCGTAACGGTTGTTGCTGAGCAACCCGGCGCCGAGGATGACGCCGCCGTTGTACGACGCCTGGTACGGCGATCCCTCGGTGCCGCCGACCGCGAGCACGAGCGGGTCGGAGGCCGGGTACGACGCCACCGGGACCGGCGGGTCGTTCCCGTCGGTGGCGCCCAGGTCGCCGGCGGACGCGAGCAGCGTGTCGCCGAGGACGGTCGCGCCGGCGTAGATCAGGTGCTCGGTGAGGTTCGACTTCGCGGTTCCCGGCGCGGTCTCGTCCTGGCCGAAGCTCTGCGAGACGATCGCGCCCAGATAGCGCGGAAGGACCTGCGCGAGCGCGGCGTTGATGTCGTTGTTGTCGTCCGTCGCTGCGACGTCGAGGACGATCTTCGCGCCGGGCGCCATCGCATGCGCGTACTCGACGTCGAGCGTCGTCTCGCTCTGCCAGTCGGAGAGCGCGCCGGAGCCGTCGGTCGCGCCCGTCCCGCGCGCGTCGACGATGGTGAACGACGGCGGGTCGGGGAGATTGAAGACCTGGTCGAAGTTCGCGAGGTCCCGCTGGATGTCGGGACTGCCGTATGCGTCGACGATCACGATCGTCTGGCCCTTCCCGTTGAGGTTGTGCGGGAAGTCGTACGCCTGCCCGAGCTCGAGAGGCCCGTAGCACGCGATGAAGAGCCCGCCGCCCGCATCGAGCGGGCACGGCGCCGCTACCGCAGCCGAGTGGGTCGACAGGACGACGCGCGCGCCGAAGATGTGCGGGGGCGTTCCCACCGCCGTCGGCTGCGGCTGCGACGAGGACGCTGCGGAGCCGGCGACCGCGAGCGCAACGAGAAGCGCAGCGGTTGCGACGCCGACGATTCGGCGCCTGCCGGTCACAGGCTGCCGCCGTTCGCCGCGACCGTCGTCGCGATCCAGTTCAACGCGGTCGGCGTGTCGACGCGGTAGGAGTACGTGTTTCCTGCGCAGACGTTGTTGTTCACGAACGAGTTCTCCGCGAGCACGATGTTGGTCCCGCCGAGCAGGTCAGGGCCGCCCGAGTCGCCGAAGCACGCGCCGTTGTGCAGCTTGAGGAACTCGTCGCCGCTGGAGCCGTTGCTCTTGAACGCCGTCGTCTGCCCGAGGAACCGCTGGAAGAGGCTCACCGGCTGCGGCTGGCCGCCGCCACGGATGAAGCCGACGACGCCGTAGCCGACGAGGTCGACCGGCGCGTTGTTGCCCAGCGTGTCGACGAGCCCGGCGCTCGGAAGCGCGCCGTATGTGCCACCGGTCACGGAGGCGGGAATCGGCGTGCTGAAGATGACCACCGCGACATCGTGTGAGTCGGCATGCGCGGTGCCGTTGCCGGCGGCCCACTGGTGGTCGAAGTAATAGGTACCGGTGTAGTAGCCCACGCCCGGAGTCGGCGCTTGCCCGAAGTACGCGCGCACCGCGATCGGCGCGCCGCCCGAATCGGGAGCGAAGCAATGTGCCGCAGTCAGCATCACCGTCGGCGAGAGGAGCGTGCCCGAGCACGCGGTCGTCCCTTCCGCCAGCAAGGCGACGTACGGGTGTGTTGCGTCCGGTTGCCCGCCCAGGACTGCGGCAGCTGAGCCCGGAAGCAACGCGAAAATACATGTGGCAAGTCCGGCGAGTACGAGTCTGGCCCGCATCGTCTCTCCTTTCCGCAGGCGTCGCAAAGCCTGCGGCCGCAGTCGATTGGTCGCATGCTCCGCGACTTCCCCTTGCACTGTATCCCCCAAAACGGGGAGTTTCCGGGCACACTGGCCGCATCGCCGCCCTGGCCGTCACACTGGTGCTCCTCCACGGCATCGTCATGCGCGGGCCGATCACGCCCGTCTGTCGCACCGGAATGCCCTGCAACGAGCCCGCCGTCGGGGCCGTCCTCGCCTTCAGCCGGAACGGCCGCGTCTCGGCACGCGTGCGCATCGGCCCGGGAGGCCGCTACAGCGTCCGTCTGGCCGCCGGGAGTTACTCCGTGCGGCAGGCGCCGGCGCCGAAGATCGGCTTCGGAATTCGTCCGGATCTCGTTCGCGTCCGAGGCATCTCCACGCGGGCCGACTTCTTCATCGACACGGGAATCCGTTAGAGCGCGAGGGCCGCGTGGCGCTGCTCGTCCGCGCGATAGCTCGACCGGACCAGCGGTCCCGAGAAGACGGAGCCGAAGCCGAGCGCCTCGCCCTCCTCGCGGAACCAGCGGAACTCGTCCGGATGCACCCAGCGGTCGATGCGCGCATGCTTCGAGCTCGGCTGCAGGTACTGCCCGATCGTGACGACGTCGACGCCGTTCGCGCGTAGGTCGCGCATCGTTTCGACGACCTCGTCGTTCGTCTCCCCGAGGCCGACGATGATCCCCGACTTCGTCAGCACGTCGTAGTCGGCGATCTCCTTCGCGCGGCGCAGGAGCCACAGCGCCTTGTCGTAGCTCGCCTTCGCGCCGCGCATGTGCGGATGCAGACGGCGGACGGTCTCGATGTTGTGGTTGAAGACGTCGGGGCGCGCGCCGAGGACGGTCTGCAGCGCCTCCTCCTCGACGTCGAGGAAGTCGGGCGTCAGCACCTCGACGGAGGCGCTCGGCACCTTCGCGCGCAGCGCGCGGATCGTCGCCGCGTAGTGCGCCGCGCCACGGTCGGCCAGGTCGTCGCGGTCGACCGAGGTGACGACGACGTGCTCGAGCTCCATCTGCGCCGCGGCCTGCGCCACGCGCAGCGGCTCGAGCGCGTCCGGCGGCGCGTCGGGCCGGCCGGAGTGCACGTAGCAGTACCGGCACGCCCGGGTGCACGTGTCGCCCAGGATCTGGAACGTCGCCGTGCCGCGTCCCCAGCACTCGGAGATGTTCGGGCAGCGCGCCTCCTCGCAGATCGTGTGCAGCTGGAGGCCGTGCACGAGCTTCTGGACGTCGAAGTACCGGCCGTCGCGCGAGGGCGCCCGCACCTTCATCCATTCCGGCCGGCGAGGCCGCTCTGCGACGGGAAGCGATGACTCCATCGGCTCGTTCCAGTCTAGGTGGCGAGGGACGTCTTCCAGCCGCTACAGTGAACCGGACCGAGCAGTCCGCTTAGAGAAACGGAGCCCCCGCATGCGTCAGCGCAACACCACGAATCCCTGGGTCATCCTCGTCCTCATCTGCCTCGCGCAGTTCATGGTCGTCCTCGACGCGACGATCGTGAACGTCGCTCTTCCGTCCATCCAGAAGGACCTGAGCCTGAGCGAGGCCAACCTCCAGTGGATCGTGAACGCGTACACGCTCGTGTTCGGCGGATTCCTCCTGCTCGGCGGGCGCGCCGGCGACCTGCTCGGCCGCAAGCGCCTGTTCCTCACCGGACTCGTCATCTTCACGACGGCATCGCTCCTCAACGGGCTCTCGACGTCGTCCGGCCAGCTCATCGGCTTCCGCGGGCTCCAGGGCCTCGGCGCCGCGCTCATCTCGCCGGCCGCGCTGTCGATCATCTCGACGACGTTCGCCGAGGGGAAGGAGCGCGCACGCGCGCTCGGGGTATGGGCTGCGATCGCGATCGGCGGCTCCGCGTTCGGTCTCGTGCTCGGCGGCTGGCTGACGCAGTCGTTCTCTTGGCCGTGGATCTTCTTCGTCAACGTGCCGGTCGGCGTGTTCGCGTTCTTCGCGACCTTCCGGCTCGTGCCCGAGTCGAAGGACGAGCACGCGCATCAGGGCTACGACATCGCCGGCGCGGTCACGGTCACCGGTGGGCTGATGACGCTCGTGTACGCGATCGTCAAGGCGGAGACGGCCGGTTGGGGGTCGACGACGACGATCGGCCTCTTCCTCGCGGCGATCGTCCTGCTCGCGTCGTTCCTCATGATCGAGATGCGTTCGAAGGAGCCGCTCGTCCGCCTCTCGATCTTCAAGACGCGCTCGCTCACGACCGCGAACCTGACGATGTTCTTCGTCGGGTCGGGCATGTTCGCGATGTTCTTCTTCATCACGCTCTACCTCCAGCGCGTCCTCCTGTACCACCCGCTGAAGGCAGGCCTCTCGGTCCTGCCGTTCACGGCCGGAATCATGGTCTCGGCCGGGCTCGCCTCGAATCTTGCGCCGCGTCTCGGTGTGCGGCCTGTCGCTGCCGTCGGGATGGTTCTCACCGTGATCGGCATGCTCTTGTTCGCGCGCATGCCGGTGCACGGCTCCTATCTGCCGGACGTTCTGCCGGGAATGCTCGTCGCCTCGCTCGGCATGGGCGCCGTCTTCATGCCGATCACGCTCGTCGCGACGACGGGGCTGAAGGACGAGGACCAGGGACTCGCGTCCGGCCTGTTCAACACGTCACAGCAGATCGGCGGCGCGCTCGGTCTCGCCATCCTGTCGACGATCGCCGCGGGCCAGACGCACGGTGGCTCGCCGGCCGCCCTCGTGCACGGCTTCCATTACGCATTCGCCGGCGCCGCCGTGTTCGTGCTCGCCGCGCTCGTGCTGCTGCTCGCGCTCCTGCGCAAGCGGGACGTCGCACGCATCGAGGCGGAGGCGACCGGAGGTGCGGCCGTCGTCGGCGCATGAGGGCCGACGCACAGAGAAATCTCGATCGCGTCCTCGGCGCTGCGCAGGAGTGCTTCGCCGAGGGCGGGATCGACGTGAGCGTCGACGAGGTCGCCCGCCGCGCCGGAGTTGGTCACGGGACCGTCTTCCGCCGGTTCCCGACGAAGGAGGCGCTGCTCGATGCGGTGCTCGGCAAGGAGCTCGACCGGATGGTGCTCTTGGCGCAAGGGGCGCTCGCCGAGGAGGACGCGTGGGAGGCATTCGCCGGCTTCTTCCGCGCCGCCGCCGACGGCTACGCGCGGAACCGCGCGCTCGTCGAGTCGAAGGAGCGCTGCCTGGAGCTGCCCCAGATGGCCGTCGTGCAGGAAGCGGCGCACGAGCTCGTCCGCCGCGCGCAAACGGAGCACGTGCTTCGGCGTGATCTCACCGCGGACGAGATCTTCGAGCTCGTTCCTGCGGCGAGCAGGTTCCCCGACGTGATCCTCGACGGCCTGCGCGGTTAGCGGACCCAGCGATTCGCGCGAGTCTGCGCGTCCAGTCGGCGACCGAATGCGGTTCCGGACGGGGCGAGCTGGCGACGGTCGCAACGCTCGCAGCGAATGACGGCCTCGGAGTCCGTCGACGTCTCGTCGACGTGCCAGCGATGACCGATGACCGCGCAGAGAACCGCGCCCATCCGCATGAACGGGATCGTACTAGGCGAGTGACGCGTGGAGCGGCTGCGGCCAGAGGCCGGCGCCGTCCTCGGCGGGAAGCTCGCCCAGCTCGAGGTCGAACACCTCGGCGATCGCCGCCGCTGCGTGCGGCCGCACCTCCTCGACGGTCACCGCGCGACCGGCTTCCTGCGCGATCGTCGTGAACGTCGCGTCCTCGAGGCCGCACGCCGTGATCCAGTCGGTGAACGGCGCGGGATCGAGGTCGACGTTGAGCGCGTAGCCGTGCGTCGTCACCCAGCGCGACACGTGCACCCCGATCGACGCGATCTTGCGCGGCGGCCGCGTCAGCCACACGCCGGTGAGCCCGTCGATGCGCTCGCCCTCGAGCCCGAACGGCGCCACCGTGCGGATGAGCGCCTCCTCGAGGCTGCGCACGTAGTGCTTCACGTCGCGCCCGTGCCGCTTCAGGTCGAGGATCGGGTAGCAGACGAGCTGGCCCGGCCCGTGGTACGTCGACTTGCCGCCGCGGTCGGTCTCGACGATCTCGACGCCCGCGCTCTCGGGGATGTGCAGCTCCGCGCTCTCGTCCGTGCGCCGCCCGAGCGTTATCACGGGCGGATGCTCGAGCAGGATGACCGTGTCGGGGATCGCGCCCTGCGAGACCGCGCCCGCAAGCGAACGCTGCAGATCCCAGGCCTCGGTATATGGAACCTGCCCGAGCTCGAGCAGGTAGGCGGATCTACTCACCTTCCCAGTTCTCGAGCCGCTCGCGCAGGTCGCGCAGGAAGCGGCCGGCGTACGCGCCGTCGACGAGGCGATGGTCGTACGTGAGCGTGATGTTCATGAGCGGCTTGATTGCGATCGCGTCGTTGCCGTCGTCGTCGGTCACGACCCACGGGCGCTTCACGAGCGCGTACGTGCCGAGGATCGCGGACTGCGGCTGGTTGATCACCGGCGTGCCGTGGAACGTGCCGTAGCCGCCGGGGTTCGTGATCGTGAACGTGCCACCCTGGACGTCGTCCGGCAGGAGCTTCTTGTCGCGCGCGCGCGCGGCGATGTCGGCGATCCCGCGCGCGATGCCGAGAAGGTTCAGCCCCTCGGCGTTGCGGAGCACCGGGACGATGAGCCCCTTCCCCTCCGCGAGCTCGACGGCGATGCCGAGGTTGACGAAGTTGCGCGTCACGATCGAGTCGCCGCGCAGCTCGCCGTTGATGTACGGATAGTCCTTGAGCGTCTCGATGGTCGCGCGCGATATGAACGCGAGATACGTCGGGTTGACGCCGTACGCCGACTGGTACTCCTTCTTCAGCGCCGTGCGTGCAGCGACGATCTTCGACATGTCGACCTCGATCGCGCTCGTGACGTGCGCGGCGGTGTCGACGGAGCGGCGCATGTGCTCTGCAATGCCGCGCCGCATCGCAGACACGGGCTCGATCGTCTCGCCGGCCTGAGCCGGGCCGGCCGGCGCTGCCGGGGCCACGGCCTTCGGCACTGCAGGTGCGGGCGCGGGCGCAGCTTGCGGAGCTGCCGGCACCGAAGGCGGCGGACCTTGTTCGACGAACGCCAGGATGTCCTGCTTCGTCACGCGGCCTCCGCGCCCGGTGCCCGGCACGGCGTTCGGGTCGATGCCGTGCTCCGACGCGATGCGCGCGACCACCGGGGAGACGAACTTGCCGTTGCCGGACGGCTCCGCCGCGGGTGCGGGCGCCGGTGCCGGCGCCGCAGGGGGAGCCTCGGCGACGGGCGCAGGCGCCGGTGCGGGCTCCGGCTCGGGTGCAGCAGGCGCCGGCGCGCCGGCGGAGCCTCCGATCTGCGCGAGCTTCGTCCCGACCTCGACCGTCTCGCCCTCCTGCACGAGGATCTGCACGAGTGTCCCCGACGCGGGGCTCGGCACCTCGGTGTCGACCTTGTCCGTCGAGATCTCGAGCAGCGGCTCGTCCGCCTCGATCTGCTCGCCTTCGCGTTTCAGCCACTTCGTGATCGTCCCCTCCGACACGGAGACGCCCATCTGCGGCATGACGACGTCGACTGCGGTTTCCGTCGCCATCAATAGGCCGCCAGGTCGCGCAGGCCGGCGACGACGTCGTCGACCTGGGGGATGAACGCCTTCTCGAGCGGCGGCGAGAACGGCACGGGCGTGTCCGGCGCCGCGATGCGCTTCACCGGCGCGTCGAGATCCTCGAACGCCTCCTCGGCGATCGTCGCCGCGATCTCCGCGCCGAAGCCGCCGGTGCGGTTGTCCTCGTGCAGCACCAGCACCTTCGACGTCTTGCGCGCCGAGTCGAGCACCGCCGCTTTGTCCCACGGCATGACGCTGCGCAGGTCGAGCACCTCGACGGAGACTCCCTCCCCCTCGAGTTGCTGCGCCGCCTCGTCGGCGGTGTAGACCATCGCGCCCCACGTGATGATCGAGATGTCCTTGCCGATGCGGTGCGTGCGCGCCTTCCCGATCGGAACCGTGTAGCGCTCCTCGGGCACCTCGCCCTTGATGCGCCGGTACAGGTGCTTGTGCTCGAAGAAGAGCACCGGGTTCGGATCCTCGATCGCGCTGATGAGCAAGCCCTTCGCGTCCTCCGGCGTCGCCGGGCACACGCACTTGAGACCGGGGATGTGCGCGAACGACGACTCCGGATTCTGCGAGTGGAACGGGCCGCCCGAGAAGCCGCCGCCCGACGGCAGGCGGACGACGATCGGCACCGGTGTCCCGGCGCGCCAGCGCTGCTTCGCGGCGACGGTGACGAGGTGGTCCCACGCGCACGAGACGAAGTCCGCGAACTGCATCTCCGCGACGGGCCGCATCCCCATCATCGACGCGCCCGTGCAGGCGCCGACGATCGCGGTCTCGGCGAGCGGCGCGTCGATGACGCGCCACGGGCCGAACTCCTCCTGGAAGCCGAGCGACACCTTGAACGCGCCGCCGTACACGCCGACGTCCTCGCCGATGAGGAACACGCGCTTGTCGCGCCGCATCTCGGTGCGCAGCCCGTCGGAGATCGCCTGGAGGTACGTCAGCTCGGCCATTACTTGTGGTGTGGCGTGTCGAGGTCTTCGACTGACGCGTACACGCCTTGCAGCAGGTCGGCCGGATCCGGCATGGGCGAGTCCTCAGCGCGCTTGAGCGCGTCGTTGAGGAGCTTCTTCACGCCGGTGGAGATCTCGTCCTCTTCCTCGTCGGTCATGTCGACGTTCGTGCGCAGCCAGGTGCGGAAGCGCTCGATCGGGTCGGACTCGGCCCACTTCTCGAACATGACCTTCGGGACGTAGAACGCGTCGTCGTGCACCGCGTGGCCTTCCATGCGGAGCGTGAGGCACTCGAGCAGGGTCGGCCCGTCGCCGGCGCGCGCCTTGTCGATGGCGCGCTTCGCCTCGCGGTAGACGGCGAGCACGTCGGTGCCGTCGACGACGACACCCTCGAAGCCGTACGCCTGCGCGCGGTCGGCGACGTGCTCGGTCGCGTACTCGAGATGCGTCGGCGTCGAGTACGCCCACTGGTTGTTGTCGCACACGAACACGACGGGAAGCTTGCGTGTGCCGGCGAACGTCATCCCCTCGTGCGTGTCGCCGCGCGCGGACGCGCCTTCGCCGAACCACGCGAGGGCGACGCGCGCTTCCTCGCGGATGCGGAAGGCGAGCCCCGCGCCGACCGCAACGGGAAGCATCGCCGGCAGGTGGCTGACCATCGCGATCAAGCCGAGGTTCGGGTCGGCCATGTGCACGTTGCCGTCGCGGCCCTTCGTCGGCCCGTCGGCGCGCCCCATGTACTGGGCGAAGATGCGCCACGGCTCGACCCCGCGCGTGATGTGCACACCCATGTCGCGATGGAGCGGCGCGCCGACGTCCTCCTGGGCCATCGCGGTCGCAACGCCGACCGACGCGGCCTCGTTGCCGCGACCCGTGTAGAACGAGCCGGGAATCTTGCCCTGCCGATAGAGGATGTGGCCGCGCTCCTCGACGCCGCGCGTGATCAGCATGTTCCGGTAGGCGCCGAGCAGGTCTTCGCGATCGAGACCCGCCTCGCGCACCTCGTGGAGCGAGCCGACCGACACCGCTTCTCTCGCGACCGCCACGACGGGTAACTCTAACTCCAGTTGTGGTTTTCGCCGACGGCCTGGAGCCGCGTCCGTGTTTCCTCGTCGCAGAGCGCTCCGGCTACGCCTGCCTCGTAGAACGAGCGCGGAGAAAGGCCGAACGACTCAGCAGCCTCGTAGTCGCGCGAGAGGTCGGTGTCGAACATCGCCGGGTCGTCGGTCGAGATCGAGCAGCGGACGCCTGCGGCCACGAGCCGCGGCAGC
>DASYFU010000313.1:0-2464 GCA_036498225.1 Gaiellaceae bacterium
TCGGTGACGAACGTGAAGGCCGTGCGCGCGTCGGTGCGCGCAGCGCCGAGCCACGTGTACGGAGCGACGGAGACGAAGCGCGTGAATGCAGGCCCGTCGCCGACATCGTCGCGCAGCGTCACGAGCCCGTACAGGCCAGCAGCCTCCGGCCCGGCGATCGCGGCCGCCGTGGGGTCGCCTGTCTCCGCCGTCTCGCGCGCGGCGTCGGCCGTCGTCGACGTCGGCACGACCGCCACGTTCGGCAGGCCGTCGAGCAGCTGCCGACATTGCTCGAGCGCGGACGGATGCGAGCGAATGACGCGGATCTCCTCCAGCGCGACGTCACCCGTCGCCAGCAGGCAGTGCTGAATCGGCAGGACCGCCTCGGCGACGATCGAGAGCGCATGCTCGTGCAGGAGATCGTGCGTCTCGGAAACCGCTCCCACGAGCGAGCTCTCGATCGGGAGCACGCCCTGCTCCACCTCGGCGCTCGCGACCGCATCCGCGACCGCGCGGAAGCCGCCGACGGCCTGGAGCTCGGCGAGCGGATGCAGCGTCGCCGCGGCCGCGCCGGAGTGGGAGCCGGCCGGCCCCGGGTACGCGACGACCGAGCTCATCGGAGCCGAAGCGGAACGCGCAGCCCGCATCGCTGGCAGATCGTGACCGCGGCGCCCTTCCGCGCCGCGCGCTGCACGGGGATCGGATCGGCGCACTCGCACGAGGCGTCCGTCGCCGCCGCGGTCTTCAGGATGGATGCAGTCAATTGGGTCATGCGAGGTTCCCCTCCTCGGGTGATGTGTGCTAGCCGGCGGCGGCAGAGAAGCGAAAGCGCCGGCTAGCCGATAAAGGCGTACGCGAAGAAGCCGTTGAAGACGGAAATGCGCGAAACGGCTTCGGGCGCGAGCGCCATGACTTCACCGTACGTCGCGCTCATGCCGCAGTCAACGCCAATTGTTCCCTTACCGCGGCACCGAACTCGGACGTGCTCGCCGACCCGCCCAGGTCGGGTGTCGGCGTCGCCGCGAGCGCCTGGTCGACGGCCCGAACGAGCGCGTGCGCCTCGTCCGGGCGGCCCAGCCCGTGCTCGAGCAGGAGCGCGGTCGAGCGCAGCATCGCGGTCGGGTTGGCGATCCCGCGGCCGGCGATGTCGGGGGCGGAGCCGTGCACGGGCTCGAAGATCCCCGGGCCGGAGTCGGAGAGGCTCGCCGACGGCGCGAGCCCGAGCCCGCCGGTCACCGCGGCGGCGAGGTCGCTGAGGATGTCGCCGAACATGTTCTCGGTGACGATCACGTCGAACTGCTGCGGCGTCGTCGCGAGCTGCATCGCCGCGTTGTCGACGAGCATGTGCTCGACGCTCACGTCGGGAAACTCGGGTGCGATCTCGTTGACGACGCGCCGCCACATGCGGGACGTCTCGAGGACGTTTGCCTTGTCGATCGACGTCAGCGCTCCGCGGCGCGTGCCCGCGAGCGCGAACGCGCGCCGGACGACGCGCTCGACCTGATCCGGGTGGTACTCGCACGTGTCGAACACGGTTCCGTCGTCGCGGACGCCGCTCGCGCCGAAGTAGAGCCCGCCGACGAGCTCGCGCACGACGAGCAGATCCACGTCGCGCCACACGGACGGCCGCAGGTTCGCGTACGCGTCCAGCGCCGCGCGCAGACGCAGCAGCCCTTGCTCGGGGCGGACGTCGGCCGCGTCGAACTCCGGGTCGCCAACCGGGCCCTTCAGGACGGCGGTCGCAGTCCGGCACGCCGCGAGCGTGTCTTCGGGCAGCGGATCTCCGGCCGCGCGGATTGCGGCGGCGCCGATGAGCCGTTCCTCCACGGCGACATCGGGCGCGACGAGCTCGAGGACGAGGCGCGCTTCATGCGCGACCTCCGGCCCGACTCCGTCGCCGGGCAGGAGCACGACAGTGAGGCTCGGCATCCTAGGCGGCGCTCTCCCCGATCGACCTCGGCTGACGGCCGCGCGGCCGCGGCGTGAAGCCCGCAGCGTGGATGGCGGCGTTCCAGCTTCCGAACACACGGCTCACGGTCTGCCGCGAGGGATGATTCTCCCCCGCCTGGTCCCACTCGTGCGTGAACGGCGGCCGGCTGTGCTTCCGGTACCAGAGCGTGATCGCGTACACGATCGTCTCTGGCGTCCAACGGAAGCCGGTGCGCGGACCGGTTCTCATCTCCTACCTCCTCTAGACGGTGACACCGAGTCTCTCCAGGATGAGGTCGGCGTCCGGTTCCACGAGCACGGGCTGGAAACGGTCGGCGACGAGCGCCGGCGTCTTCAGTCCGTCGCCGGTGACGAGCAGGACCACGCGGTCCTCCTCGCCGAGCTGGCCGCGGCGAACGGCCTCTCGCAGTGCACCCAGCGCAGTGGCGGGCGCGGTCTCGCCGAAGACGCCTGTCGTCTCGGCGAGAAGCTTGATGTTCTCCGGGATGTCCTCCTCGGGCACCGCGTAGATCGCGGCGCCGGAGTCGATCGCCGT
>DASYFU010000314.1:0-2023 GCA_036498225.1 Gaiellaceae bacterium
AAGTGCTTCCTCGCCTTCGGCGCCGCGGAATCGTCCGACGCCAAGAGCGCAGAGATAGAGCGCGTCCGCGCGCGCGGCTACGCGACCTCCGTCGACGAGCTCGAGCGCGGGCTCTCGGCGCTCGCGGCTCCCGTCTTCGGACCCACCGGCGACGCGATCGCCGCACTCTCCATCTCCGGGCCGACGGCTCGGCTGACCTCCGACCGCATCGCGAAGCTCGCGCCGCTTCTGATCGACGAGGCGACGCAGCTCGCGGCACGGCTCGGCCACCGCGACCACGCACGAGGTGCTGCATGACCAATGAGGAAATCCTCCAGGGCCTCTTCGACAACACGCTCGTCGGCAACGCGCCCGAGGTGAAAGACCTCGTCAACACGGGCCTCGAGCAGGACATGAGCCCCGAGTCGATGCTCTACGACGCGCTCATCCCGTCGCTTGAGGAAGTCGGCGCACGGTTCGAGCGCGGCGACTTCTTCGTTCCCGAGATGCTCATCGCAGCGCGCGCGATGCAGGGCGCGCTCGACATCCTCCGCCCGCTGCTCGCCGAGACCGGCGCGCAACAGATCGGCACCTACGTCATGGGCACCGTCAAGGGCGACGTGCACGACATCGGCAAGAACCTCGTCAACATCATGCTCGAGGGCGCCGGCTTCACCGTCCACGACCTCGGCGTCAACGTCGCGCCCGAGAAGTTCATCGACGCGATCAACGAGCACAAGCCCGACATCGTCGGCTTCTCCGCGTTCCTCACCACGACGATGCCGATGTTCAAGGCGAACATCAACGCGCTCGAGAAGGCCGGCATCCGCGACGACGTCATCGTCATGGTCGGCGGAGCGCCCGTCACGCAGGAGTACGCCGACCGCGTCGGCGCCGACGGCTACGCGGCCGACGCCTCTACTGCCGTCCGGCTCGCCAAGGATCTGATCGCACGCCGCCGGAGCGCAGTCCCCGCGTGATCGAGCTCGTCGAGGCCGCGGTCAAGAAGCCGATCTTCGGCTGCCACATGTGCGGCCAATGCGTGCTGCACTCGACCGGCCTCACCTGCCCGATGGAATGCCCGAAGACGCTGCGCAACGGCCCCTGCGGCGGCGTCCGCCCCGACGGGCACTGCGAGGTGAAACCGGAAATGCGCTGCGTGTGGGTGAAAGCCGTGGAACGCTCGCGCCGGCTCCCATGGGCGCACGAGATCCACGACATCCGCCCGCCCGTCGACAACCGCCTCGAGGGAACTTCGTCGTGGGTCAACCTGTACACCGGCCGCGACAAGCAGACGCCGAAGGGTTGGCATGTCCCGGCTTGAGGATGCACTCGCCGCCGGACGCTTCGTCGTTACGGCGGAACTGCTCACGGTCGACACCTCCGGCGTCTACGAGAAATTCGCTCCGTACGAGGAATACGTCGACGCCGTCAACGCAACCGACAACACCTCCGCGCACGCGCACGCATCGCCGCTCGCCGTCGCGATCGCGCTCAAGCAGCTCGGCATGGAGCCCGTCATGCAGCTCACCTGTCGCGACCGCAACCGCATCGCGCTCGAGGCGGAGATCGCCGGCGCGGCGCTGCACGGCATCGAGAACATCTGCTGCCTCACCGGCGACGACGTCACCGCCGGCGACGAGCCCGAGGCACGCAGCGTCTTCGACCTCGACTCCATCCAACTGCTCGCGCTCGGCGTCGCAATGGCGAACGGCACGTACCTCTCCGGCCGCAAGATCGACCCGGCGCCGCATCTCTTCCTCGGCGCGGTCGAGAACGCGGGCGCGCCGCCGTTCGACTACCGCGTCGACCGCGCGCTGAAGAAGGTGCGCGCGGGCGCGCGCTTCCTCCAGCTCCAGGTCGGCTTCCGGCCGGAGCAGACCGAGGCGTTCATGCGCGAAGCCGTGGACAAGGGACTCGCGGCGCAGTGCGCGCTCATCCCGTCTATCTGCCTCGTCCGCTCGCCGTCCGCGCTCCGCTTCATCGACGCGAACGTCCCCGGCATCGAAGTCCCGGCCGCGATCATCGAGCGCTGCGAGCGCGC
>DASYFU010000315.1:0-1784 GCA_036498225.1 Gaiellaceae bacterium
GTCCGCGCCGCGAGAACTCATCGGTTGGAAGCCTCACAACTCCTTCGCGCGCTTCCGTTCCTTGTCGTAGACCGGATGCTCGACGATCTCGCCGGGTACCTCCTCGCCGCCGACCGTCGCCGTCAGCTTCGTCCCGACGGCCTTCGCCAGCTCCTTCGGCACCTTCGCGAGGCCGAGCGTCTTGCCGCCGAGGAGCGGAGACACGACGGACTGCGTGACGAAGCCGCCGACGGACAGCGGCGCGCCGGTCGCGTCGTCGCCGCCCGACTCCAGCACGACGCTCGTCATCCGCAGCGTCGACTCCTCGCGGTCGCGCTCGAGACCCGTGCGGCCGCGCAGGTCCTCCTTGTCGAACGACACCGCCCAGCCGAGCCCGCACTCGAAGGGCGACACCGACGGGTCGTACTCGACGCCGCCGATGATGAAGCCGCCCTCGATCCGAAAGAGGTCGAGCGCCGTCATGCCGATCACCTTCATCCCCTGTGGCTCGCACGCCTCGAGCAGCACGTCCCAGAGATCGAGCGCGCGGTCGCGGTCGACCCACAGCTCGTAGCCGAGCTCGGCCGTGTAGCCGAGCCGCGTCATGAACACGGGCACCCCGCCGATCTCCACGTCCTCGCGGAACGTGTAGTACGGGAACGCCGCGTTCGACAGATCCCAATTCGCGAGCGGCTGCAGCATCTCGCGGCTGCGCGGCCCCTGCAGGCACAGGTGCGGCATCGCGTCCGTGAACTCGCGCACCTCGATGCCCTTGCCCTCGGCCGCGGCGGAGAAGATCTCGAAGTCGCGGTCGTTCGCGCCGCAGAAGCGCACGCGATCCGGCGCGCGGTTCATCACGGTGCAGTCGTCGACCATCTTCCCGTCCTCGTCGACGAGCGGGCCGTACGCGATCTGCCCTTGCCCCAGCTTCGACACGTCGCGACCGACGATCCCGTTCACGAGCTCGAGCGCGCCCGGCCCGTCGAGGTCGACCTTGCGCAGCATCGTGAAGTCCATCAGGCCCGCCGTCTCGCGCACCGCGCGGTACTCCTCCTGCACGTCGGTGACGACCGACGGCGCGAAGTACCCGAAGAGGTCCATCCAGTCGTCGGTCAGCGCGGCGAGGCGCGGGTGGAACGCGGTCTCCTTGCTCATCCTGCAACCTCCTGTTCGGCGAGCACGAGCGGGGCGGGAAGGTCGAGCGACTCGAGCACGAGCTCCGACAGCTCGCGGAGCTCGAGCTCGCCCTGGTGGCCCGAGGTCTTGATGGCGTCCTCGTACATCGTCACGTCCTTCGGGCAGCAGACGACGAAGTAGTCGAGCGTGCCGAGCGCGACGGCCTCGTCGATGCGCTGCTCGCTCGGGCGGCGCGCGCCTTCGGCCTTCAGCTCCTTCATCCAGATGCGCCCGCCGCCGGCGCCGCAGCAGAACGAGTTGTCGCGGTTGCGCGGCATCTCGACGAGGTCGCATCCGATCGCCTCGAGCACCTGACGCGGCGCGTCGTAGACGCCGTTGTAGCGCCCGAGCGTGCAGGGATCGTGATACGTGATCCGGTAGCCGAGCTCCTTCTTCGGCACGATCCGACCGCTCTCGAGCAGCTCGAGCAGGAGCTGCGAGTGATGGAGCACCGTCCACTCTCCCCCGTGCTGTGGGTACTCGTTCCGCAGCGTGTGGAACGTGTGCGGGTCGGACGAGAAGACGCGCTCGAAGTCGCAGCCGTCGATCGTCTTCACGTTCTCCTCCGCGAGCGCGGCCCAGAGGCCTTCCTCGCCCGCGCGGCGCACGTCGCAGCCGGCGGTCTTCTC
>DASYFU010000316.1:0-2280 GCA_036498225.1 Gaiellaceae bacterium
CCTCGTGTCGGCCGCGCTCGACCACCCGGCCATGGTCGAGTACGACGATCTGGTCGGCGTCCCTGACGGTCGAGAGCCTGTGTGCGATCGCGATCGTCGTTCGCCCTTCCGAGAGCCGGTCGAGCGCCTCCTGCACGAGCCGCTCCGTCTCGGTGTCGAGCGAGCTCGTTGCCTCGTCGAGGACGAGAATCGGCGGATTGCGCAGGATTGTCCGCGCGATCGCGATGCGCTGCTTCTCGCCGCCGGAGAAGCGGTAGCCGCGCTCGCCGACGACGGTGTCGTAGCCCTCGGGTAGCGCCGCGATCACGTGGTGGATGCGCGCCGCCTCGGCGGCTGCCTCGACCTCCTCGTCGGTCGCGTCCGGTTTTGCGAAGCGGAGGTTCTCGCGCACCGACGCGTGGAAGAGATACGTCTCCTGCGACACGACGCCGACGAGGTCGCTGAGCGCCTCGAAGGTCAGGTCGCGAATGTCGACGCCTCCGATCGAAACGCTCCCTTTGCCGACGTCGTACAGCCGGGCCGCGAGATAGCCGAGCGTCGTCTTGCCGGAGCCCGTCTCGCCGACGAGCGCCGTCGTCGTGCCTTCGGGAACGGTGAAGCTCACGACCTCGAGCGTCCAGGCCTCGTCGGCGTAACCGAACCACACGTGATCGAACACGACGTCGCCCGCCGGCGAAGACGCGCGCGCGTCCGGCTTCTCCTCGATGTCGATCGGCTGGTCGAGGTACTCGAAGATCCGATCGAAGAGCGCCAGTGAGGTCTGCACGTCGAGCCCAACGCCAAGGAGCGAGCCGACCGGGAAGAACAGTCGCGTCTGAAGCGCCGTGAACGAGACGAGCATGGGAATCGAGGCGCTCGTGAGCGCGAGCCCACCGAACCAGTACACCGCGGCCGGCATGACGGCGAAGCTCGTCTGGATCGACGCCATCACCCATCGGCCGGCCATACGCTGCCGCACCTCGAGCTCGGCGAGCCGCCGCGAGTCCGCCTCGAAGCGGTCGGCGAGCTCGGTCGTCCGCCCCATCGTCTTGCCCAGCAAGATCCCCGAAACCGAGAGGGACTCCTGCACGAGGCTGGAGATGTCCGCGAGCGTCTCCTGCGTCGTCTTCGCGATCTTCCGCCGCTCGTTGCCCACACGGCGAGTGAGAAGGACGAAGAACGGGATCAGCGCGAACGCGAAGAGTGCGAGCTCCCAGTTCAGGAGCGCCATGCCTACCATCGTCGCCGCGACCGTCGTCACATTCGAGGCGATCGACGTCGCGGTGTTCGTGACGACGCTCTGGACGCCGCCGATGTCGTTCGAGATCCGCGACTGAACCTCGCCCGTGCGGGTGTGCGTGAAGAACGCGAGCGACAACCGCTGAAGGTGGCGGAAGACCGCGGCGCGCAGGTCGTGCATCACGTTCTGGCCGACCTGGTTCGAGAGGAGCGTCTGCACCACTCCCAGCACGCCGGTGAGGATCGCGATGCCGATCATCCCGCCGGCGTTCAACGACAACGCCGTGTCGTTCCTCGTGAAGATCGCCTGAAGGACGTGCTTGAGCAGGAAGGCCGGGACGACTCCGATCGCGGCCGTGAAGACGATCAATGCGAGCAGACCGCCCAGGCGGCGCTTGTAGGGCGCAAACAAGGGCCGGATCCGCCGCATGTTCGCGCGCCTCACGGCCGGGTCGGCCGGACGTTCGGCCGGTGCGTCTGACGAGTGAAAGAACATGCCCACAAGCTCAGAGTACGCCGTCGGGCATGATCGACAGCGTGCACGTCACCGTCCGCCTCTTCGCCGGCCTGCGCGAGCGCGCCGGCACGGCACGTCTCGAGATCGACGACGTCATGCACGTCGGCGATGTCTGGGCGAAGCTCGGCCTCGGCGACGAGCCGGGGGGCCTGCTCTACGCCGTGAACCGCGAGTACGCCGGACCCGACGACCCGTTGCACGAAGGCGACGAGGTCGCGGTCATCCCACCGGTCTCCGGAGGGGCGTTCCGGATCAGCGACGCTCCTCTCGATCTCGGCGCCGCCGCCGCGGAGGTGGCAACCGACGAGGCCGGTGCGATCGCCACGTTCGTCGGCACCGTTCGCCGCAGCTCACGCGGGCGTGACGTGCTCTACCTGGAGTACGAGGCCTTCGCGGAGATGGCCGAGCCGATGCTGGGCCAGCTCGCCGACGAGCTCGTCGCGAAGCACGGGCTTTGCAAGGTCGCGATCCATCACCGGGTGGGGCGCGTAGAGATCGGCGAGGCCAGCGTCATGATCGCCGTCTCCGCCGCACATCGCGCCGCT
>DASYFU010000317.1:0-2382 GCA_036498225.1 Gaiellaceae bacterium
CCGTTCAGGCATGGATCAGCCTGGAACGGGGACGCTGCGCCCATGCACAGGGCCGTTGTCGGGGCAGCCGTCCTCGTGCTGCTGCTCGCCTGTCCGGCAGGCGCCGCGCGCCGCCATCTGCTGGGACACTCGGTCGACGGGAGGCCGATCGTCGCCTACGAGCTCGGGGACGCGTCGAGCACGCGCAACGTGCTCGTCGTCGGAATCGTGCACGGCAACGAGCCGGCCGGCATGTCGATCGCGAACCGGCTGATCCAGCTCGCGTCGCCGGCCGGCGTCGACCTGTGGGTCGTGCCGACGTTCAATCCGGACGGCGAAGCTGCGCACACGCGCGGCAACGCGCACGGCGTCGACCTCAATCGCAACTTCCCGCTCCACTGGCGGCCGCTGACCGGGGTCTATTACTCCGGCCCGCACGCGCTCTCCGAGTCGGAGAGCCGCATCATGTACCGCTTCCTTCGCCGCATCCGCCCGTCGATCTCGATCTGGTACCACCAGCATCTCGACCTTGTCGACGAGTCGGGAGGCAACGTCGCGCTCGAGCAGCGGTACGCGCAGCTCGTCGGGCTTCGTGCGATGCGGCTCACGCGGTATCCCGGCAGCATCGTCACGTGGGAGAACACGACGTTCCCCGGCAGCACCGCGTTCGTGGTCGAGCTACCGGCCGGGATGCCGAGCCCGGCGACCGCGACGCGCTTCGCGCGCGCGGTCGTCGAGCTCGTCCACCGATAGCTACGTCACGCCCGCCCGCTCGCGAGCCTCGACGTCGAAGCGCAGCCGGCCGTCGGCAGCGTCCACGGTGACCTTGCTGCCGGGCTCGAGCTCGCCGCCGAGCACCATCGTCGACAACTCGTTCTCGACGAGCCGCTGGATCGTCCGCCGCAGCGGTCTCGCGCCGTACTCCGGGTAGTACCCTTCCTCCGCGAGGAAGGCGACCGCCTCCTCCGTGAACTCGACCTCGATGTGCTGCGCGCGCAGACGCCGCGCGAGCCGGTCGAGAAGCAGCCGCGTGATGTCGGCGATCTGCTCCGTCGTGAGCGACCGGAAGATGATGATCTCGTCGATCCGGTTGATGAACTCCGGCCTGAAGCTCTGCCGCAGGACGTCCATCAGCGTGTCCTTCAGGTCCTCGTAGTCGGTCTCGGTCCGCGCGGCGTCCTGGATCAGATGCGCGCCGAGGTTCGACGTCATGATCACGACGGCGTGCTTGAAGTCCACCGTGCGCCCCTGCGCGTCGGTCAGCCGTCCGTCGTCGAGGATCTGCAGCAGGATGTTGAAGACGTCCGCGTGCGCCTTCTCGATCTCGTCGAAGAGGAGCACCGAGTACGGCCGCCGCCGCATCTGCTCGGTCAGCTGGCCGGCCTCCTCGTAGCCGACGTAGCCCGGAGGTGCGCCGACGAGCCGCGACACCGTGTGCCGCTCCTGGAACTCGCTCATGTCGAAGCGCACCATGAGGCTCTCGTCGCCGAAGAGCGCGTCGGCGAGCGCACGCGCGAGCTCCGTCTTGCCGACACCCGTCGGGCCGAGGAAGAGGAAGCTCCCGACCGGCCGGTTCGGGTCGCCGAGCCCTGCGCGTGAGCGGCGCACCGCTTCGGCGATCGCCCGCACCGCCTCGTCCTGGCCGACGACGCGCGCGTGCAACTCCTCCTCGAGCTTCAGCAGGCGCTGCCGTTCCTCGGTCGTCAGCTGCGACACCGGAATGCCGGTCGCACGCGAGACGACCTCCGCGATGTCCTCGGCGGTCACCTCCGGCGCACGCTGCCTTCCCCGGCGCCGCTCTTCGAGCTCGTTCCTGCGGCTGTCGATCTGCTCCTTGACCGACTGCGCGCGGTCGTAGTCCTCCGCGGAGGTCGCCTGGTCGCGCTCGCGGGCCAGTCGCCGCAGGTCCTCCTCGAGGCTGCGCGTGTCGTCGTCCTTCGTCCTCGTGCGCAGCCGCACGCGTGCGCTCGCCTGGTCGATCAGGTCGATCGCCTTGTCGGGCAGGAAGCGGTCGCGGACGTAGCGGTCGGAGAGCTCCGCCGCCGCGAGGATCGCCTCGTCGGAGATGCGCACGCGGTGGAACGCCTCGTAGCGGTCCTTCAGCCCGTGCAGGATCTCGATCGTCTCGTCGACGGTCGGCTCGCGTACGAGCACCGGCTGGAAGCGGCGCTCGAGCGCCGGGTCGCCCTCGACGTCCTTGCGGTACTCGTCGAGCGTCGTCGCGCCGATCACGTGCAGCTCGCCGCGGGCGAGGGCCGGCTTCAGCATGTTGCCGGCGTCCATCGCGCCTTCCGCGCCGCCGGCGCCGACGAGCGTATGCAGCTCGTCGATGAAGAGGATCACGTTCCCTTCCGACTCGGTGATCTCGTCGATCACCTTCTTCAGACGCTCCTCGAACTCGCC